>JBFLZW010000019.1:0-1673 GCA_040755755.1 bacterium
TTTGGGTATTGCCTCACGGCAGCCGCCATCCATCACCAGCAGGTGGATGTGATTGGAGGTCACTATGTAGTTCAATATCTGGACTCCATAGCGCTTTTTTGACTCAAACAGCCACTTGAGCCAACTTTGCCGATCGTGGGCAAACTTAAGCAGGAATTCTCTCTCATGGCACCTGTGGGTAATATGCCAGATATAACCTGGCAGATAATGCCTGTTCGCTCTTGGCATTCTTCACACACCACCCTTTCTTTCCTAACTTTTTCTTAAAAGGTCGATTTTTTAGCCCCAAATTGCCCTTCTAAGGCCAAAACTGAGTGTCTATTCTGGGATTACCTATTTAATACCATATACTTATCATGGTCCGACCCGGTAACCCGCGGTAACCGAATCAGATTACACCAGCCGAGAGCAGGGCTAATACATAAGCTACCTGGGGATTGCCGGTATTGATCAGAGAATTCAATAGGAGAGGGTTATTCAATAAGGTTGGATCGGCCAATATCAAGTTAAGAACGGCAGTTACCTGGGGATTGCCGGTATTGATCAGAAGGGAGGCAATCAATACCGAAAGAGCCGTACCGGTCGAAGCAGGAGCGGCAACGCTCGTGCTCGGCGCAACTGGGGCAATGGCGCTTGTTCCGGTAAGGGTAGTAGTCACTTGCATGGCTAGCCTGCCAAAAGGCAGGGAAGGTATTACCGGAGTCGAAAATCCCGGCAGCAGAAGCGCCGGAGAAAGAGTATTCAGCAGAGGAAGAGTATGAGGATAATAGCTATTATAAGCATTAAAAGTCAGTGGCGAGTAACAAAAAGGCATATAAGACCAGGGAGTACAATAGGGAACGGCAGGGAAATAAAAGGGATTATAAAACGGATATTGAGCATTGGTTCCTAAGGCTGATAGCAAAATGGTCAATACAATTATATTGATGCTCAGGGATATTTTAATACTTCTATTCATTGTCTTTTTCATATGCCATCTCCCTTTCTCAATTCCTTGTTCACAGCTTTCCGTTTTAGAGCTTCACGTGAGGTCCCCCTTGTCTTGTTCTATATAGGTTTATGAAAAGCATTTTGTGTGCCAATGAATAATTAAGCAATAACTATAGAGTGTTATAGGCTTTTCCAGCTTATCAAAGTCAATATTTTTTCATAAATATTGCCCCGCCCGGGAAAAAATAGTACGCTTTGGTATGTTTGACCCAGAGATAGCGAAGCTGGAACGAAGTGCAGGGTAAGTAGATCGTCATTTTTGTGTTATTACTTCATTAATATTTAACCCTATAAAATCAGAGTTTTGAAAAATACTGAAATAAGCGCACAAATAACAATCTGCTTACCTTGCACTTCGTTCCAGCTTCGCTATCTCTGACTTCCAGGACCGCTTATGATTTTTTCTGTTTTGTCATGAGGAATTGAATGATAGTCTGATTTAATTGGGCAATTTGAGTGCTTAAAGTATCAATTCTTTGGTTTACCTGTCCCACTTCCTGCTTAACTAGGCTTATCTGAGTGTCAATCTTCTGACCGAGAGTATCTATCCGCTGGTTTGTCTGTCCAATTTCTTGCCTGACCGATCCGATTTCCTGCCTGACTTGTCCGATCTCAGAATCGATCTTCTGGCTTAAGGTATCGATTCTTTGGTTTACTTGTCCGATCTCAGAATCGATCTTCTG
>JBFLZW010000019.1:1773-67930 GCA_040755755.1 bacterium
ACTTGTCCGATCTCAGAATCGATCTTCTGGCTTAAGGTATCGATTCTTTGGTTTACTTGTCCGATCTCAGAATCGATCTTCTGGCTTAAGGTATCGATTCTTTGGTTTACTTGTCCGGTCTCAGAATCGATCTTCTGGCTTAAGGTATCGATTCTTTGGTTTACTTGTCCGATCTCAGAATCAATCTTCTGGCTTAAGGTATCGATTCTTTGGTTTACTTGTCCAATTTCCTGCCTTACCTGCCCTATTTGAGTATCAATCTTCTGATTTAATTGACCGCCCAAGTCATCAATCTTCTGGCTTATAGTATCTATCCGCTGGTTGAAATATCGAGAGCTTTCCTCTTGCTTCTGCCTGAAGTCCTCAGCATTTTTCTCAATGGCAGTGTAAATATCATCCAGTGTAACCCGCTTAATTGACTTACCCGCTGCCATTATCGGCCCTGCTATCTTCCCCATGCCCTCTTTTATGTTCTCTTTGACTTTCATCTCGATGCCACCTTTAGATTATCAGTTTCTCTCCTGATGAATCTATCAATATCCTCTCTCAAGAATCCATAACTACGCCCTGATTTGTTACCCTTTATTTTTCCTTCATGGACCAATCTTTGGTATCATTTCAACGCCACCTTGAGTAGTTCAGTTTCACCATAGTTTTAAGCTACTTACGATACTTTTAAATTCTATATAATTCTTATCGGCACGTCAAGCAAATGATTTACCATTATTTCACCTTTGTGCCTTTCTTGTACCTGCTGACACATGGCATTTATCTTTAGTAACTGTTGCTAACAACAATTGCTAATCCCTGGTCAATCTTCCCTGTCCACCAGCTCGATTCATTTAGTAACAATTTGTTTCTCATATTGTTTTACGATCTCATCCATTCTGGCATATCTCTTGCCTATACAGAGGGAAAGATTATAAAAAGTTATAATCTGCGGGCCGAAGGGGGGTGCAAGGAGAGATGGCCATTATTTTAGGGATCTTATTAAGTAGGCGTAGGTGGTGTTTTGTTCTCAGGCAATATGGATTTTAAAATCCAGGAGTAAATTTTCAACACCCTGTTCCGATCATGAGGACAGATGATTCAAAGGAGAAAAAATTGTTCTTCCCAGCACATACTTAGGAGTGGCCGCCATAAATAGTAAGCCAGTGTGATAGAGGACCGTAAATCTTGGTGATACGGCTCTAAAAAAATAAAACTTACAGGCGGTTATGGCGGCCAGTACTAAGTGCCTTCAGAGATATGACATGAAGGCAGCAGGTGTCTGGCGTGTCAGCCAAGCCCTCGATTTTTAGGTAATCCCCAGCTCAAGTAAATCCCCAGGTATTTCAAAGTTTCAAGAATAAACATCCTGAAGTACCCTTAAAAAAGGGATAACTGTCGGTAATATCTATGAATTGGAAAAATCCCGGATAATTTGCAAATCCCAGTCAGACAATAAAGCTCTCCAGATAGAAGGTTCTCCAGCATAAGGCTCCCCAATGGAGAAATAGAAAGGAATAAGCCTTATGAGTGAGCACGAGCAGCTTTTTATTTTTGTCAACGACAGTATTGATAAGACAGATGTTCCCCATTTCCCTTTTTTTGAGAGAAAGATTGATAATGACCATCACCCCCACCCAGACTCCCCTGCCACAGGGGCTCCCTGCATCAAAGGGGAGGAGAATAGTGGAGGCTCTCCTCTCAGGAGGGAGAAGTGGAAGGGATACTCCTCTCCGAGATTGGGAACATCTGTTGACAGGAGCATATTGCCGCAGCAGAAAAGCCCCCCCTTCATCAAGGTTTCCCTGATGGATGGGAAAGGGAGGACTGTCGATGAGGTTTTGGAAAACGCCCTGTTGCCTGACAAGAACTTCAAGGACTTTTCGGGATTATTCATTGGGCTCACCAGGGCCGAGCGAATTGGTGGTAAAAGGATTCTGATTATAACCGACAACATCCTCCTTCAAATCCTGATTAAAAGTGAAGCGGCAGGGGCATGGAAGGATAGTTATGGATTTCATGCTGACATTAAAAGGCTGATGAATAACTTTGAAGAGGTAAAAGTTGAGATCACCGGTTGGGAAAAAGAACATCGGAAGGCCGCATAAAGCGACCTTTATCAGTAATCCGTCTTCAGTCTTTATACTCTGACCACTGATCACTGACCACTGACCACTGATCACTGGCCACTCATTCAGAAGGAGGTATTGTATTACCATGGATAACAAGCCAGGAAGTTTAACCAAAATATCAACGGTTAATGAGCCGGAAAGTCCGGCAAGAAAAGACAGGGGAACAGAAACGGCGGGAGTACGATTCAGCATTTCATCCAAAAGCATAGCCAAAAAGCTGCTGCGCCTGAACATGTGGTTTATCATGGTTGGTGTTCTGGTTTTGGCCATAGCCTCCATTGTTACTTTTACCATGGGCATCGTGCGCTTTCTCCTGTTCCTGGCAAGAGACATCCATTGGCATCATTTTTCGGTGCCGCACAATTTTAATGCCGTGATCTGTGAGATCCTGGAAATCAATTTAATCGCCGTAATCCTTTTTATTTCAGCTATCGGGCTCTATCTTCTCTTTTGGAAAGATATTCGGGTTCCCGGATGGCTGACCATCAACGATGTCAATCAATTGAAGGAGAAACTGGTTGGCATTCTTATTACTGTTATGGGAGTAACCTTTCTCGAACATATCCTGGAATGGGCTGACCCGCAGGGAACGCTTATGTTTGGAGTGGCTATTGCCCTGATCATCACCACGCTGGTATTTTACATCAAAATCATGGTCTCGGAGGGGGGAGAGGGAGGGAATGAAAAGAATGCACACCACGGATAGGGAATATGATGCCTGCCCAGGTAAAGAACCCCGACAGGCGTTGAAAGACCTTTTACGCCTGGCTGAGACCAAGCTCGATCTCGTCTGGCGTTTTGAAGCAGGAGAGGAGATTACCAGCCTCTGCGTTGCTCATTATACGAGACACGATAAGCCGCAAAATCAGGTTATCGTCGGCTCGAAAGACAGTTGTGTTTATTCGCTGTCCATTGATAAGGAGCTGTTATGGAAATTCTGTGCCCAGGATGAAATCCTGGCTCTGTGCACCTCGGACCTGACCCGTGACGGTTCAGAGGAAATCGTCGTTGGATCAAAGGACCATCACATCTATATCCTCGATCCGGAAGGCGGCCTGATAAAGGATTACCTGTGTGACGGCCCGGTGAAGGCGGTGACCGTAGCCAGAGGCGAGGGAGAGGACTCTATCGTCATCGCCGGATCTTCGAACGGCTATATCTACTTTTTCGGTTATGGGGATGGGACTCAGTGGAAATATTATTGTGGTGACAACTGCCGGGTCACCGGTCTGTGCGTAGCCTCTCTCGGAGAGAATAAGGAGAGTGTGGTAGCCATTACCAACCGGGGGGATGTCATTATCCTGGATTATCAGGAGAAAAAGGTTCTGCGCCGGGTCAAAAAGCCCGGTTCGCTCTATGCTGTCATAGCCCAGGATATCGATAATGACGGAACCAATGAAATCATCGTCAGTTCCGATTCCTGCTGTGTCTATGCCCTGAATAACTATGGCCGGGAGAAATGGCGGTTCAGGACCAAGGATTCCGTCTACTCGATTCACTGCTGCGACATTGATATTGACAACCGTTTCGAAGTTGTTATCGGCACCCGCGATGATTACGTGTACGTGCTCGATGCCGAAGGAAGATACGAGTGGAAATACAAGACCGACCATAATGTCTGGAGTATCTACAGTGCACCCTTCTCACAGCAGATGAAATTCTGCGATCTCTTTGCCGGTTTGAGCAACCGGATGGTCTATTACTACCGGCTGCGCGACTGGCGGCATTATGCCAACAAGATCGATGAGTTCTATACCAAACTGCTGAGTACCGGCAAAGAGGAATGGGAGGTTCTGGAAAGCTTCAGCAGGGATGAGGATGAGTACCTTCGGCAGTTTGCCGCTCAAAAGCTGGTGACCCTGGCCAATGGCCATTCCCTGAACCAGAATATCCTGCTCTGTTTGCGGAACATGTTGAAAGATCACTCTCCCAAGGTCAGGGCCGCTGCGGTGAAGAGCATGGTCAGCCTGTCGGAATATAACCCTGACCTGGTGGTCAGGATACTCTCGACCGAGACCTTCGAGCAGGATGAACAAGTGCGTCTCAAGATTATTCAGGGAATGTCTTCCATAGCCCTGAACGCATCCACCAGGAGAGGGGATATCTTTAATCATCTCCAGAGATTGAGCCAGCAGTGGGAGCAGATCGACCGCAAGGCGATCATTAATCTTTTCGACGTTGCCCAGACGGAATTTATCACCGGCAATCTGAACGAAGCCCTGATCGATTTCCAGTTCCTGGCGGACCGGGGGATCGACCTTGTTTCGAAATATAAGACCGACGGCTATGTCTGCTCGCTGACCTGCGGTGACCTGAACCAGGGCAGCAGCTCGATTATTGCCGTGGCTTCCCGGAACAACCATCTCTACATTTTCGATCAGCGGGGAAAGCTGAAATGGGACCGGTCAACGGAAACCTATGTCCAGGGAATCTTCATCGAGGATGTGGACAATGACGATCATCCTGAAGTCGTGGTCGGCGAGGCTAACGGGACCTTTCAGTTTTTCTCGGAAAATGGAGAGGAGAAGGGCAGATTTTGCTTTCCAAACCAGGTCAATGATTTTTACCCGGTCAAGGACAGGCGCGGAAAGGTCGATGGTCTGGTCATCGGAACCCAGGATGGCATGGTTTACTACCTTGATTCTTCCTGGCAGGAGAAGTGGCGCTTTCAGACCAGAACCTGCGTTTTAAGCGTTTTTGCGGATGATATCGATCGCGACGGCTATCCGGAGATAGCTGTCAGCACCCTGCATGGGCATCTCTTTTTACTGGACCGCAAAGGAGGAGTGCGCTGGGAAAGAAATTTCCAAAGTGATATCAGGGCCATTAATTCATTGCGGGAAGAGGATGTCGATCTGATCATCGGCACCCGGAGCTGGAAGATATATGCCCTCGATGCCAGGGGAAATATCAAGTGGCTGCAATCCAGTGATCAGGTGATCAACAGGATCTGGGTATCGCAGATTCATGATGCCAAACGGATCATGGTCGCAACCCAGGGTGCCTCGCTCCTGGTTCTGGATGCCAGGGGAAACCGGGTTGGAAAAGTGGAGACCTTTGCCAACATTACCGCCCTTGCCTGTGCCGATATCAACCGTGACGGACAGAAGGAAATCATTCTGGGTTCCCAGGATGATCATGTCTATATTTATCAGTTCATCGATCGCCAGACAGTGGATGCCTACATTAAACGATGCAGGGAATTATCCGAGATCCTGGGGAAAAAATTATCCTTCGCCAGAAACGATATTCTGCGGCTCATCAAGGTCAACTTTGAAGGACGGGATAGGAAGGACAAGGTTGTCCTGGTAGGCTACCTCGGTTCGGGGAAAACGAATATCCTCTGGCAGATCAGTTCCGGAGCTATCGGCGAGCGGTATCTGCCGGTCTATATCAACCTCCACTATGCCAGGCTCGACAGTCTGGGAGATTTTATCTGGGATTTTGCGGAAAAAATCACCAAAGAGCTTTTCCGGAAAGGAATTTATCCTTCCTGCCCATCCAAACCGGATTTTTCCGACAATTGCCTGGAGGTGTTCCGGACCTTTTTCCGGGGCCTTTCAGCTCAACTGGAGGAGAAAATACTCCTGATCCTGTTCGACGATTTCGATTGTCTGCAAACCGAGGTTACCAGCGAGAATATCAGCCACGATGTCTTCCATCTCTTCGAGGAGATGATCGATACCGGCAAGTGCTATTTTGTCCTGACCGCTTCCTCGTATGACTTCGACCTCGAACGAAAGAGTGGAAATACCTTTCTGAGCAATGCCCTGATCAAGGATGTTAACTTCGTTGACCGGTTCAGCGTCCAGCAGGAACTGTTCCGGCAACTGGGGGAGGATCTCGAAGACCGGGAGGAGGTGGTCAACAGGATCCTTGAAATTACCGGAAGCCATGCCCACTACCTTCAGATTGCCTTCAATATCATTTCAGCCTATCTTGACAGGACCAGGAAGAACCGTCTGACCAACAAGGACTGGGCCGATCTGTATTTCAGGATCATGGAGGCCATCGAGGCAGAGCTTCTCAATCCCTGGGAGACGTTCCTGGCCTGGGAAAAGGTGGTCCTCTCCTCTCTGGCCAGACTCAATCCCTACGGGGCAACCATCACGGATATCAAGAAGAACCTCGGCTTGTTCACTCCTCTGGTTTCCAGTCACCATCTGGCCAACGTCCTGAAGAACCTGACCAGAAAGTCCATCCTGAACGAAATATTCACTGACCGGGATATTCACTACAATTTTACGATCTCGGTTTTCCGTGACTGGATCAAGAAGAAGACCAATCCCTTTCAGGTCATCAGCGAGAATGCCGAAGCCATCTTGCAGGATGTCCCCTTAAGGCTGTTTTATCATCAGCACCGCACCTGCCAGCACAGAAAACAGATGGATCTTTTCTTACAGACTATTGGCCTTGATTTCAAACAGTGGAAGGTTTTGGCAACCTTATCGCAGAAATGGGCCAAGCTGATTGACCGCAAGGGTGAAATCAATAAGACGGCCCTGGCCGATTTTGTCCGCTATTTCGCCAAATTATTGGGTTTTTCAGTCAACGAGATTATCGAGTATCCCAAACTTTCCTGTTTCCGCTTCGACACACCGGCCCTTCGTCTCAAAAAGCTGGCTGGTATGATCCTGGCTGTTCCTCTGACCTGCAAGCCCGACGAAACTGACTTTCAGACCCTGATCGGCGTGATTGCCAACCTCGATGCAGCCCCGAATACCTTTATGGTCCTCGAACTGGAAGAAACCGGCATTTTCGAGAAACTGGTCGCCAACTCCAAGCTCGACCTTGTTCTTCTGGATCAGGAGCGGCTCAAGAGCATCTTTCTGGCCACCAGCAACTATCTCCAGGCACTCATCGATGATGTCATCCTGCACTATGTTGATTTTGTCGATCTCTCGCCCTATGAGACCATGGGGCCGGTGGACAGCATGTTTTTCGGCCGTCTCGAAGAAATCAAGACCATGAGGCAATTGTCGCACAAAAGCTTTGCCATTATCGGGTCCCGGCAGCTCGGCAAGACCTCTCTGATGCTGAAAGTCCGTAATCTCATCTGCCACGATACCAAAATCAAGACCCTTTTTCTGGATTGCAGCACCTATTATGATCCTCTTACCCTGTGCCAGGCCATTATCGATGGCATCTGCCATGAACGAAAGGCGGTTATCGACAGCCTGGCTGATTTCAAGAGAATCATTCATGAAATTTGCCAGAAAGAGGTCAAGCTGGCCCTTTTCCTGGATGAAATCGACACCCTCTTGTCTATCGACAAGGAGCAGAATGAATTGCTGTTCAAGACCTTTCGGGCACTGTCACAGGAAAATGCCATCAGCCTGATCGTGGCCGGGTATGAAGAACTGTCCATCAGGACCAAGGACATCAAATCACCCCTGTTCAATTATCTTGAGCTTATCAGGCTTTCTTCACTGGACAAGCGGGCAGCCGCTCAACTGATTACCGAGCCGATCAAGGAGCTGGGGATCCGCCTCCAGGACGAAAAGGCCCTGGTCGAAGAGATCTGCGAGATCAGCTCCTGTTTTCCCAACCTTATCCAGTTCATCTGCAAACGGCTGATCCAACTGATCGCTTCTCAAAAGCGCAGGGTGATCTACCCGACGGATCTGGCCCAGGTAAAGAGGGATCCGGACTTTCAGGATTACCTGCTCAGCAGATTTTTTACCAATCTTACTCCTCTGGGTAAAATCATTACCCTGCTTCTGGCAGGAAGACAGGAGATGCCCGCTTCTTTGATTGATGAAAAGCTGCGGCAAAATAATATCTATTTATCGATGCTGGAATTATCCGAAGAAATTGACCGGCTGATTATTGCCTCGGTTTTTTCCCGGACAAAGCAGGGTCTGCGGTTCAGCCTGCCCTATTTCTCGCAGGTTCTTGCCCAGAACATGGAAAAGGAACTTTTATTGAAACAACTTTTCAGGGAGGTACATAATGGAAAACACGATTCCCTTCAAGTACACCGGTCCGTTGGATCCTGAGTACGACGGCCTGATCAGCATCACCCGGCAGGATGAGCTGACCGAGATGATCAAAGGGGTGAGCAATCATACCTATTATGCTCTGGTCGGACCGCGGCAGACAGGAAAAACGACCCTTCTTTTCCAGCTTATGCAGGAAATTGCCACCAGTTTACCCGGTTTTCAGGGGCTTTACCTGACCCTGGAGGATCTGGTCAAGGTCAAATACCAGGACTTTTACAAAAACCTTGCCCGCAAGATCATCAGCTCACTTTCAAACCGATATCAGATCCAGCCAGCCTCGCTCAGGGAGCAATACAAACAGGTCGAAACCAACCTGGACCTGAAGGATTTTCTCCTTGATTTAGCCAGGGCCAGGCTGGGGCCGCAGAGTTCGGATGAATGTATCGAATTCGAAGCCAGAGAGCATAAGGGAGTAAAGTTCGTCCTCCTGATCGATGAGATTGACGCCATTCCCCATGATATCATGATCGAATTTGTCAAAACCGTCCGGTCCATTTTTATCGAGCGGCTCTCGGTAGCCGGTTTCAAGGCTTACACTATGGTCCTGTGCGGATCGGCTGATCTTGCCTCTTTGACCTATGGCAAAACCTCGCCGTTTAATATCAGCAAGGTCATTTATCTGCGAGATTTCACCTTTGAGGAGATCCGGGAGTGGACTAGCCGGATATTCCACCATTACCAGATCTCGCAGCCTGAATCCTTTGCCCGGCGGTTGTTCGACGAGACCATGGGACATCCCTACCTCACCCAGATGCTCTGCTTCAGGATTTTCAAGCGTCTTTGGCAGGAGGACCGTCATGAGGTCACCCAGGACGATTTTCAGGAGGTTGACCAGATTATTACCGGAGGGGACATTAATCTCCTTACTACCCTGGAAAGGATCAAGGGAGATGAAATACTGAAGGAGATGACCTTGAAGATTTTACGGGGTGAACCCATCCGGTATTCACGGACCCATGACATCATCTATCATCTTGAGCTGGCGGGAGCCATCCGGCGAAACAACGAATATTGCCAGATAAGAAACCTCATCTATGAAAAATTTTTAAAACAGCATTTTAATCTCATCGAGCCCGGCCCATCGTTAGCCAGGGCTGCGATCGGGATGTAAGCTCTCCAGGGAAGAGGAGGAAAAAGGACGCATGAACATAGATCAGAGCATGACAGGCTCCTCATCACAGGTCACAACAGATTATATTCCTCTCCGGGAACCGATTGATCTCAGAGCAGGGAGGATAGCTTCGAATGGGGAATCCTCTCTGCGCATTCTCCTGGTTGACGATGAGGAAATCGTCCACCAGACCCTGGGACCATACCTTCGGGACTGCGGGCACCATGTGGAAAATGCCTGGGAAGGCAGCACTGCTTTGGAGTTGATCGAGGCCAAAGAGTATGACCTTGCTCTTGTCGATATCAGAATGCCGGGCATGGACGGTCTCTCGGTGCTGTCGGCCATGGGGGAGGTCCGCCCTGAACTGTCTGCGGTCATTATTACCGGGCACGGAAACATGGAAACCGTCATTCAGGCCCTGAGACTGGGGGCGGCGGATTTTCTCACTAAACCGGTCAAATTGCTTGAGCTGGATGCAGTG
Source organism: bacterium (assembly GCA_040755755.1). Taxonomy (NCBI): domain Bacteria; species bacterium. The sequence goes on from JBFLZW010000019.1 coordinate 11,488, forward strand.
CTGGAAAAGTCGATGCGGATCCGCTACCTGCGTCAGGGCCAGCGTCGGTTGCGGGAAACCATCAGGGGCATGCAGGCCTCGGAGGAGATCCGCCTCGGAAACCGCTATCTGGTTGGAGTCAGCCAGGCCATTGACGAGGTGCGCAGGCAGATTCATCTGGCAGTCAAGGCCCGGTGCGAGATCATTCTGATCAGCGGAGAGACCGGCACCGGCAAGGAGATTGCCGCCCGGGAGATCCACTTCCGGAGCGCAGGCGACGACCGGCCCTTTATCGCCGTAAACTGTCCGACCCTGCCTGAATCCCTCGTTGAGAGCGAGCTGTTTGGCCATGTCAAGGGCGCATTCTCCGGTGCTGCCGCGGACAAGGCAGGCTATTTCGAGCTGGCCGAGGGTGGCACCCTCTTTCTGGATGAAATCTCAGACCTCAGCCCGCAAGTCCAGGCCAGGCTCCTTCGGGTGCTGGAGGCCCGAAAGCTGCGGCGGATCGGAGGATCGAAGGAAACCGGCATTAATGTCCGGGTGATCGCCTCGACCAGTATGCCCCTGGAGGAGCTGATAGTTTCACCTCGGTTTCGGAGGGACTTTTTCTACCGCCTGAATGTATTTACCATCAAAATCCTGCCCCTCCGGGAACGCTGCCCGGATATCATCCCCCTGGCCGAGCATTTCCTGTCAACCTACCGGGCGAGCCGAAGCCTTCGCATCAGCGGCTTTTCGCAGGAGGCAAAGGATATGCTGGTTAGCTACAGCTTTCCCGGTAATGCCAGGGAGCTTCGCAATATCGTCGAGCGGGCAGCGATACTGTGCCGGTCAGGGCTGATCGAGCCAAAACACCTTGGGCTGCCGGAGAGCTAGAGTTTCGGGTAAAATTTACACTCACAGGTTATACAGTCACGGATCGATCTGTACCGTAAATTCATTTGAAAACCGTATGTCAAGGGTGAATACCATCAATACACCTGCAAACCGTGTGAGGAGTGAAAAAGTATGACTAAAAAAATCGGATTATTCAACTCACTGAGGAGCAGCAGGAGCAGCTTTTGCGCCTGGCTGATTCCAGAGGCCATCCCATTATCAACACCCCCGGCGCTGGAAATCATTTGTATGGGGAATTGCCATCCTCTTTTCCGGTATGATCGTCGGTGCAGGCATATCCTTAACTATATGGGGCATGCGATGCTGTTTCAGGCCCTTCACTCCGGGAATAAAATGGCCGAACATATTACCAGACGGATCGCATGGAAAGTTGATCTCACACCGCAGCAGCGCAAGCAGGTGGAAATCATCGTTCGTACAGGGGTGGCCGGATTCAGAGAGATTATCGACTCTGTCTACCTGCAGGTCGAAGAGCAGTTCGAATTACTTCACCAGGAAGTGAATTCTTTGCTCACCGAGGAGCAGAAGGTGAAGTGGGAGAAGCATTATAAAAAGATGAAAGACAAGCTCAATCGTCATAGGCCAGGCCCTTGGAATTCGGAAAACATTGATGCGCACACGAGGTAAATAGGATCGCATCTCCGTCGTCTCGTCTCCGGGGTCGGATCAAGAAATCGTATTGTTTTATTAATCAGCTTAAACCGAATGGCACTTACATAAGCCAAGCTTATAATATAGAGAGGACACAAAGCACACAGGGAAAAAAGATCTCCCGCAGAGACGCAGAGACGCAGAGAACAACCAATCCGGCAAGGTCCTGATGAAAGTCGGGATATATCGATGTGTCAACGGCCTGGAAGCAAGCAAAAAGTAAAAAGGCACAAGGAGGAACTTATTTTACTTTTACTTTTCAATGATATCCTCTGCGTCTCAGCGTCTCTGCGGGAGAATTACTAATTCTTATGTAAGTGCCATTCAGCTTAAACCACATACTGATGTAAAAATTTTACACCATTCACATATATTTCTCAATATAATAAAGTTATTCCTGAAAATCGTCGGCTTCGTATCTTCAAATGTCACATCTGCTTGACAGGAGAGGCTCATTGCAGGTATTATGAGGATTCACGGCCAGAGTTCCATGAATGGCTAATCCCCGGATACTTCTTCTCATGTCTTCGCCCGGCATAATGAGCACAAGGGTATCTTCGGGGATGGAAAAAACTACCGGCCGTTTTCGTGGATTACCGAATCTATTTCTCGATCTTAGCCCATTTCTCAATCTTAGCAAGGAAGAGATGGTCGATTGGTTTTACCTTGAGGCTCATGTCTGCGTACTGATGAGCAATCATGAGTATCTGCCTGCCTGCACCGGAATCGCTAATCTGTTGAGGTGGTAGTACAGAGGTCTGGCATCAATTGTACGGATTCAATCGCTGAGAAGGTATAACCCGCCCTTTTTTCCAGGAGTGCAGGTATGCAACCCGGAAATAACCCAAAATCCCCTGAAGGGATTTTGAGAGAGTTACATCATGAGCCTGATACAGGGATGAGGGGCGGACCTTATTCAGGATATTGCTATCCTGTAATAAGGTCCTGAGCATATGAACAGTTTGGAGCATACCTTCTATATTCCGGTCATGGGGACCGGCCATTCCGTCGATACACCGATACGGCTAGCTCCTCTCGGTATTTCCTCGGTCATATCACTTGTCGATGACATCCTCCTGGAAAAAGTGCGAAAGTTCTACAGCGAGAAGTTCGGGCTGAGTTATACCCCCCTCGGAAGGAGCGAGGTGGACGGGAGGGCGAAAAGGATTACCGCCTACCTTGATACTGTATGGCAAATTGTCCAGATCAAAATGGCGGCCATCAAACAGCAGCCGTTTTTCGCAGCCAATGACAAGAGCAGGTATTTTGAGCTCCTTCCCGATGAAAGCCCGCTGAAAAAAGAATATGATAGACTGCTCGGCATGGATGAAGGACCGGAGAGAGATGCTCTGGCAAACGATTTGACCGGCAGGATGCGTCCCGGATCCATAGATGTCAATATCATGGTCAAACTTGACCGGACGGTTTACGACGCCGAGGGCAAGAGCCTCGGCGAGGAATTCACCGATGCCAAAGCCGCGCTCAGAGGCTACGCCAACAGCGCTCTGGAATCGTGTATCGTATTCTCAGCCGGAATCAACCAGAAATTATTCAATTATCTTACCCGGTTCCAGGATTTTTACCGGGACAAGACAGGCTGGATCAGGAAAAAAATCATCGTCAAGGTGAGCGACTTTCGCTCTGCCCTGATTCAGGGTAAATTCCTTGCCAAAAAGGGCCTGGAAATTTCCGAATTTCGCATCGAATCGGGCCTCAATTGCGGTGGTCACGCCTTCCCTTCCAATGGTAATCTGCTCCCGTGCCTTCTCCAGGAATTTAAGGATAAGCGGGAGCAACTGGCTGCGGAGTTTCTGCCGTTCATCCAGAAATATTACCGGAGTCAGGGATGGAAATATCCTGAGTCGGCAGTAAACGAAAAACCCCTCATCAGTGTGCAGGGCGGGATTGGGGTATTCGGCGAAGTCTGCAGGCTCAGGAAGGACTTCGGCATGGACATGACAGGCTGGGCAAGCCCGTTTTTGCTGGTGCCTGAAGCCACTCCTGTCGATCATACCACCCGTGAGCTTCTGATCCGGGCCACAGAGGATGACTTTTATATCAGTGATATTTCACCCCTCGGCGTACCCTTCAATACTATCCGCAGGACCGGATCGGAAGTATGGACCCGCGAAATGGCGGCCAGAGACACACCCGGCTCACCCTGCTCGAAAGGCTGCCTGGTGTCCAACACCGAATTTACCGAAACACCCATTTGCCTGGCCTCCAGAACATACCAGACTCAAAAACTGGCCCAGATAGACAGGATGGAAATTCCGGAGAAAGAAAAGGCACGGCTTCGCGCCAGGGTTGTCGAGAAGGCCTGTATTTGCGATCACCTGGGAAACGGGGCCCTGATCTCCCTGGGGATTGCCAAAGAACAGCATGCTCCCCAGGCTATCTGTCCAGGTCCCAATATCGTGTGGTTCAAGCGGCTGTATACACTCAAGGAAATGGTTGACCACATTTATGGAAGAAGGCCTTCCCTGGTTCCATCCGAGCGCCCGCATATGTTTGCTCAGGAAATCGTCATGTACGTGGATTACTTTGAAAAACTCATCTCCAATCAGGATTGCACGGAAAAAGAGATCGCCTACCTGCAGGAATTCTATTATAATCTCGAACACGGCATGGACTTTTGCCTGGCTATTGCCCAAAATTCCCCTTACCCCGGAGAAAACCTGGCCTCTATTCCTCCCTGCGTAGAGCAGCAAAGAGCACGCCTCAGATCACTCTATGGCAAGGTTGAGAAAAAGATAAATATAGGGTGAACGGCGCAATATTCATCGTCAAGTCCGAATATCTTCCGAATATCTGATGACCTGATTCATGCAAAACCGTAGTCAAAAGCAAGCTGCGGATATTGATTCCGGTTAAAACAGCTGGGCTCTTCCGTAAGTGGTGTGCTGGCTTTAGACAAAAATACCTTTTTATGGACACGAAGAGCACGAAGAGACACCAAGGACAGGAAGGAATTAAGTTAGTTGCTGACATGGAGCACCCTGAAGACGGAAGAGCCAATAGTTGCGACGCAAAATCCTCTCTCATGCTTTCTCCAGCATAGTTAAAATCCGCTTTACGTTATCTGCTTCCTTATCTTCAATGATAACTGATCCTGCTTGCTCTCTGCACTGACTCAGATCTTGCTCGGCCATGATACCATCCTCCAAACCAAAAATCCTGCCCTGATGAGGATGAGGGGGATACGTGGTCTGATAGTTACCGCGCAGTGTATCAAGGTTCATCTATAAAAAAGATTTTGTGTTATTTTCATGTCGGTGGTATACTAGCATTGTTTTGAATAACAATTCGCCGCGTTCACCGCAAAGGAGAGCTGATGCATCATGAAGAAAGGGATTAAAATCGCCGCTTTCTTTCTTGGCGCTCTGGCTGTATTGTTCATCGGCCTGAGTATTTTCATTAAGGCTTACCTTACTTCGGAGCGGGTAAAGGGGCTGGTTCTGCCCTATGCTGAGAAGGCTCTGGGAAGAAAGATAGCGGTAGAAGATGTCAAGATCCACATCCTCACCGGGATTGAGATTTCAAAGGTCAGCATCCAGGATAATCCTGCCTTCAGCTCCGGGCCGTTCCTGACAGCCGATGAGTTTGTCCTGAAATATGCTTTCTGGCCGTTATTCAAAAAAAAGCTGATTATTCACCAGGTGCTTGCCGTCCGGCCTCATATTTCGATTGCCAGGAATGAGCGGGGAGCTTTCAATTTCAGTGACCTTTCGGCCAAAGCCGGTGCCGGGAGCACAAAGCCGAAAGAACCCGAACCTCCCTCGCAAGGCTTTGTGCCCCTCATTTCGGAGGTTGAAATCGAGGATGGCGAAATCGTTTTTACCGACCAATCGGTCCACCCGGCCTCATCGCTGCTTGTGCAGAAGGTCAATTTCACTGCCGAGGACATTTCACCGACCAGCCCCATGACCGTGACCCTTTCGGCAGAACTGCCGGGCAGAGGGGGTGCCAGGCTGGATATTACCGGCCAGGTCGATCCTGTATCGCACACGAGCGACCTTCAGGTGAAAGTCGATTCCCTGGACCTGAAAATCCTCTCGCCCTATTACCATCAAGCCGTACCGCTCACGGTGCTCTCTTCACGGCTCAACCTTTCCAGCCGGATAATGTCGGCAGCCGGGATGGACACCACCGGCGGCAGGATTCAGGCGGATGGTCAGATCAGCCTGGACGAGCTGAAATTCATATATCCTGATACCACCTCAAAAGAGCCGGTTCAGGGGCTTAATCTTAAGGGAGACTATGTTCTCAAGGCGGATATGAGCCAGCATCTTGTACAGGTGGAGCGGATGAACCTTTCGGTTGTACAAATCCCCGTCCAGGTCACTGGCCGGATAGCGAGCTTCAATACTCCGGCCCGGCAGGTTGACCTCAGGCTCTCCGCTTCCGAGATTGATCTTGCCAGGCTCAAAACAACTGTTCCTCCTTCCCTGCTGCCAAAAGCCCTGGAGAAAATAACCCTGGGCGGGAAAATCCTTGGATTGCAGGCCAGCATCAGGAAAGCTGGAGAAGCCGGAGGGCAGGCTCAGGCCCCCCTTGCCTGGTTCGGGCAGGCCCGGCTGTCCGCGGTGCAGGTGGCCTATCAGCCTTACGCTTCACTGGTGCCCCGTATTGATGGCAATCTGCAGTTTGACCGGCAGAAAGTGCACATCCCGAAGCTGACCGCTGCACTTGTTGGCTCACAGACAATCCTGTCCGGCACCATCTCCGATTATCTCGAGAAACCTGTCATGAACCTGAAGATAGAGTCTCAGATCCCGGATATGGCCAGGATATACCAGGCACTGCCCCCTGCCCTCTCCCCCTGGCTGACCAGGGTCAAGCTCCAGCAGGGCGCAGCCAGAATCACCGCCAATCTGTCGGGGAATCCGGCGGAATTCTCCTCCCTGCGCTACCAGGGGGATGCGCTTTTGCGCCAGATCAAAATCCAGCCCTTGGCCGCCGATCCCTCCCTGGTGTCGCGGATCAACGGGCTGCTCAAGTTTACCGAGAATGAGCTTGGTGTTGAAAATCTGAACGCTTCCCTCCCCCGGTCCGATCTGACCCTGAACGGGAAGATCAGTAATTACCGCACAACCCCGGTCATGCAGATGGATGTAACTTCTCCCCGGATAAGCCTTGATGAAATCCTGGCCAGCACGCAGGCTTTGACCGCTCAACCGGAAGGGGAAAAGGAAAAGGCCCCACCGAAGGAGCCTGCTCCTGCCGGTGCTCCTGAAGAGAAGCTCTCGGCTTCCGGTAAAGTCCATCTGGCCAGGGCCACGTATAAGAGCCTGACCATGCAGAACGTGGATCTTGCCTACTCGCTGCAAAACGGCATCCTCAGGTGGCAGAACCTGAAGGCTGAAGTGCCCGGCCAGGGCATTATTACCGCCGACGGCATGCTGGATACCGATAAAACCATCTACTCCTCGAAGCTGAGCATCCAATCCCTGCCCGTGCAGGAGGTGCTCATGGCCCTGGCCCCGAAGTATGCCTCCATTTTTTCGGGAAATGCCTCCAGCAGTATCAACCTGGCAGGGGAAGGGAAAGATAAGGCGAAGATCCGGCAAAGCCTGAATCTTACCGGGAATTTCCAGCTTGCCGACGGAAAGATCAGGAATACCGAGCTGGGCAAGTCTCTCTCCTCCCTGCTGCCGGTAGCCGACTGGTCGGAACTGGCATTTAAGACCCTGAAGGGCAAGGTTGCAGTGGAAGAGGGAAAGATTCACCTCGATTCCAGCCTGGCCAGGGAGGATTATGTCCTCGAACCCAAAGGGACGATCGGCCTTGACAGCTCCCTGAGCATGGACATCATGGTCAGGATATCGCCCCGGATCACGCGGGGAAACAAGATACTCAGCCAATATGTGACCGACGACAAAGGCTGGATAATGATTCCGGTCAAGGCTGGAGGAACACTGACCCGGCCTGCTCTCAAGGTTGACCTGGCAGCAGTAGGTAAGGGATTGCAGGAGAAGGCAAAGAAGCAACTGGAGGAAAAATTCTGGAAAGAAGAAGAGAAGGCCAGGGAGGAACTGGAGGAGAAGCTCAAGGAAAAGCTCCGGCAGCGGTTTTTTGACAAGTCCTCCCCAAAAGATGGCAGGGAGAGCAATCAGGAGCAATCGCCGAAGGAAGTGTCGAATGAAGGGACTGCGGCCAAGCCAAAACCGGTCGAGGACGTGCTGAAAGATACGCTGAAAGGATTTTTCCGGAAAGGGGAATAAGGGAAGATAGTGGTCAGTGGTCAGTGATCAGTGGCCAGTAAAAAACTGATATCTGACAACTTCTTTAAGACTAAGGGAAACTCCATGGATTTTCAGAAAACGAAATCTCAGAAAAAGCGGGAGGCCAGGATGGTGGAAGACCTGGCCAGGGAGTTGGCGGACCTGCCAGGCTCGATCCTTTCACAACTTCCCTGTGAAGAGGAAATCCGGGAGCAAATCCGGATCGCTCAAAGCATAGATCAGTTCAACGCCCGGCGAAGGCAGATCAAGTACCTGGCCAAGCTCCTGCGGGAGACAGAACCGGCACCCCTGCTCGATTTTCTGGAAGAAGCCCATGAGTCCAGTCTGAAGCAGGCGGTAACCAGCCAGAGGCTGGAGCGCCTCCGGGACCGGATTCTCCACGAGGACGAAGAGGAACAGGCACTTGAGGAGGTGCAGGAGGAGTTTCCGGAGGTTGACCTTGAGAGGCTGCGGATTTTGGCCGATAAGTTTCGCTGGAGCCGGAATCAGCGGTTCTCACGGGAAATATTCCGGCAGCTCAAAATAGCTCAGGATCATGCCGGACATCGAAAAGGGCCTGACAGCATATGACTGAATTGCAGTTTAATATTGTCATGTTAGGAGAAGAAGGAAAAAGTAATTATGAACCAAACCGAGCAGATGGATCATGCTCTGGCAGTTTTCATCGATTTTGAAAATCTGGCTCTTGGTTTTCAGCAGGATAGGGATAAAAAACAGCGTGCCAAGACCAAATTTGATATCCATAAAATATTGGAGCGGCTGGTGGAGAAGGGGAAAATCATTGTCAAGAAAGCATATTCCGACTGGGGGAAATACAGCGATTATAAGGCCAGCCTTCATGAATATGCCATTGAACTGATCGAGATCCCCAAGCGGTCGGTAACCGGGAAAAACTCCGCCGACATTCGTCTCTGTGTGGATGCCATGGACCTGTGCTATTCCAAGGAGCATATTGATACCTTTGTCATTGTCTCCGGAGACAGCGATTTCTCCCCTCTGGTGTCCAAGCTCAAGGAAAACGGAAAGCGGGTCATCGGCCTGGGGATGAAAAAATCAACCTCTACCCTTCTCATTGGCAACTGCGATGAATTTATCTACTACGAAGATCTTGAGCAAAAGGACGCCAGCCCTCCCAAGCTGCCGAAAAATACGCCCAAGATCAAGCAGGAGGGACTGCAATTGCTGATTGACTCGGTGGCTGCCCTGATGCGGGAGAACAAGGAAATTCTCTGGTCATCCATGATTAAGGATACCATGAAGCGAAAAAGCCCCTCCTTCAGCGAGTCAGCTCACGGGTACCGGAATTTCAGCGAGTTGCTTGAGGATGCAGAGAAAAGGGGCCTGGTGTCTCTTCGTATCGATCAACGAAGCGGCACCTATGTGGTCACCAACTTCGGAAATGCCAACCCGGTGAAGAAGGTGTAAAGGGAATCGGCATGGGAGAAAAACAATGGAAAAGGACGATTTGCAGCTCCAGCTCAATGAGCTTAAGAAGCACACTTTCTACGAATTACTCAATATGGCTGGCAGGGTCTATCTTTTAGTCAAGTATTCCGAAAATGTCGTGATAGGCACCAGGGGGTTTCTTCCTGAGGAGAGAGAACACGGGCTGGTTCTGGTGTTAAACACCAGGATGAATTTCACCTGGGATGAATATGGAATTTCCGTTAAGCTCGTCTTCGGGGAGACGCCGCATAAGTGCTTTATCCCTGCTGATGATATCCTGGCAATTTATTCCCCGGAATTGAATTCGCAGCTCATCGTAGGGCCTCAGCAGGTTCTGGAGGCAAATACAACCCCGGAAAAGAGCGCAGAGGTTACAAAAACGACCGAGGAGATGCAGGAGACCTCATTCGGGGATGAAAACAGGAAGCACAAGGTCGTCCGGGTTGATTTCCAGAAGAAGAAAAAATAATATTAGCCGCAAGACCGGGCAGGCGATTGCCGATTTCCAGTTGATTCAGGACGGAGACAATATCCTGGTCGCCCTCTCGGGAGGGAAAGACAGTCTGGCATTGCTGGAAATATTGCTGTATCTTCAAGCAAAAGCCCCGGTTAAATTCTCCCTGACCGCCGGTACGGTCGATGAAGGGTTCGAAGGGTTTGAAACCGCGCGGATTGCCGACCATTGCAGCCGGAAAAATATACCCTTCATCCTGAAACGGGAAAAAATCCTGGACATCATCCGGGAAAAAAATTTATCCGGTCCTCATTTTTGCTCCTTCTGTGCCCGGCTTCGACGGGGAACCCTGTATACGCTTGCCCAACAGCAGGGGTTCAATAAGATTGCCCTTGCCCACCATGCCGACGATTTTATCGAAACACTCCTTTTAGATCTTTTCTATGCGGGATCGTTCTGGAAAATGCCGGTCTGTCTGGTGTCCAGACGTCAGGAAATTACGGTTATCCGCCCTCTGGTCTATGTCTACGAAGAGGAAATTGAACGCTTCTGCCAGGACCAGGGCTTTGCTCCCGTTCCTCACCCCTGCCCTTTTTCCGAGGCAGGCTTTTCCCAACGCGCCCGAATGAAGCAGTGGCTGACAGAAATGGCCCGGACCAACCCGGCTATCAAGGGAAACCTGCTGAGAGCGGTCCTCAAAGAACAAAAGATTGCCCTAAAGTACACGTCGCGATAAATCCGCGGTCAGTTAGGATTACAACGAGACATGGAAGAATGATCTCCCGCACAGACGCACAGGCGCGGAGAATGACCGAGAGTGAAAAAGGTAACAGTAGTCAAAAAAATGAAACGATGCCGATTCATCCTTTTGAGGGAGTAAGTGAAAGGTTTACTGGCAGGAGAAAACGAGGAGGATAATGCAGAGAGGGCATTATGTCCATAAGGAATTTCGATTAACCACCGAACCAGTTAAGTCTTGCACAGTGGCTTTTGAGCAGTATGCTCATGCGTCGTGAACTGCGAGATCAACGATTCTCGAGGAGAAAGACGGTTTTTTTCCTCTTCCTCGAGATGTTTAAAGAGGAGATACAAAAATGAAGAGATTTACATGGTTCGACTGGCTGGCTTTAACCCTGCTCATTATCGGCGCCCTGAACTGGGGGCTGGTTGGGTTCTTTAACTATAATCTGGTTAATGCACTTTTTGGTCCTGCGCTCGCGAGAGTGATTTATTCGATTGTTGGTCTGACCGGATTGTATACGATAATCACAGGACTTTCACGAATGGCGCGCAAAGAACCGTAAACCATTTTTACTCCCTTGATAAAAGCTAGTCTTTTTTCGTATGAAGAGACCGGATCCGGGAAGATTCTTTCCGGATCCGGTCATTTACTCTTCTCTTCAGGAATTTATTCTCCCGGAATGGCTTCATTCCTGACCAACCGAAGTCGAACACTCAATGCAGAGGTTGCTGCCGCTATTGCCTGCTCCACAAAAGGGGCAGGGACGATCAAGGAGTTCACTGCTGGGGTCATCGTTTTCCTCGAACATCCCTCCAAAAAATCCTGGCCCTACTTCAAGGTACTTTAAAATAACATACAGCTTACTCTCTTCACTCTCTTTCAATGGATATGCCTGGTCCATTATAGCATCCTCTCCCTTGGCTATACTCTTTCCTACTGCTCTACTGCACATTAAACAACGGACTGCTTAACTCAATCTCTTCATGCATGGGAGATTCATCCATACATACTCTCACCCCCTGATGTCTCGTTTATTCGTCCTTACCGAGTATCATTATCGAGTATCAATCTGCGGCGATAAAATGACTCCTCGACGACACAACAGAAGTCATTGCCGTATGCTGGCTGGGATACTTACCTTATTCCATCAGATGGGAGAAACCTGGAGACGATCAGTAGGGTTATGGAACTGTGCAGAGCTGCAATATAAATAGAGTATGAGTATCATTTACAAAGCCATTGGTCTGAAGATACAAAACTGGCAGGAATAACCTGTACGCAGGAACAATCCGTACCCCCCCTTACTACAACCCCCCATAAGAACGACATTCTTTAATATTGCAAGAACGATGCCTCGTTCATCTCTTATCCCCTATTCGACGATTGCTATTGTAATCTAAGACGTTTGCTGCTATAGTACAATTCTGGACCGTCCGATATTAGTAAGACGGTGCAATAGTTTTCATACTTACGGTTTAAGAAATATTGTTAACTTACTGTTTTATATTTTCCTTATCGGTTATGAATTTTTTTTCCTATTTAATTTCATTCAAGGAGCAATCATGGCCACTCAGCATTCTCTGCACAAGGTAGGTATTCTGACTGGCGGGGGGGACTGCCCCGGCCTGAATGCAGCTATCCGGGCGGTAGCAAAACCCGCGATCCTGGACTACGGGATGGAGATTATCGGCATCAAGGATGGGTTTGCGGGACTGGTGCAAAACAAAACCGTACGGTTGGATTACGAGGATGTATCCGGGATTCTGACCCGGGGGGGAACGATTCTGGGAACCTCGAATAAAGCCGATCCGTTCCGGTGGCCGGAGGAGAAAAAAGAGGGGGAAACCATTTTCCGGGATCTTTCCAGCCTGGCTTTAAAAAACTACCACGAGCTGGGACTGGATTGCCTGTTCTGCATCGGCGGAGATGGAACACTGACCGCAGCCCGGAAATTCCATGAGCTGGGACTGAATATTATCGGTATTCCGAAAACCATCGATAATGACCTGTCCGGCACAGACCTGTCCTTCGGGTTTGATACGGCAGTCCTGAATGCCACGGAAGCCATTGATAAAATTCATACTACCGCTGAATCACACCACCGGGTCATGGTCGTGGAGACCATGGGCAGATATGCGGGCTGGATCGCTCTCCATGCTGGTCTTGCAGGCGGAGGGGATATTATCCTGATTCCGGAGATACCGTACGATCCTGCCTGTATTACGGCCAAGATCAGGGAACGGGGCAGAAGGGGAAAGAGATACAGCATTATCGTTGTGGCCGAAGGGGCAAAGGCCAAAGGCGGTGAAATGACGGTCGATAAGGTAATCGAAAGCAGCCCCGATCCGATTCGCCTGGGAGGTATCGGCCGGCAGGTAGCAGAGCTGATCGAAACCAGCACCGGCATCGAAACCCGGGTCACGGTCCTTGGCCACCTGCTGCGGGGCGGAACCCCTACCCCATTTGACCGCATCCTGGCTACCCGCTTTGGCGTAAAAGCCCTGGAGCTGGCGGTAAAGGGCCATTTTGGCCAAATGGCCTGCCTGCACGGCCAGGAGATTTCCTCCGTTCCTCTCAGCGAAGCTGTCAACCGCCTGAGACTGGTCCCCCCTGACTCAGCCCTGGTCAAGACCGCCAGAGAGGTGGGCACGAGCATGGGGGATGAGTGACCAACATCGTGCCAACATCCAACATCGGGTCGGACCAAGATATCGCATTGTTTTATTTGCGATAGATGTTCTCCAAAAAAGTAAGCTGTATGTGTAAGAGAAAGATAAATTATAATATGGTAATTATCAGCCGGTTTATCTGCCGGAAATCGAGACATCGAGATATGGAATGGACTTTTTAGTCTCATGGAATTGTGTCCACATAGCAAATGCCAAGATAAGGGTAACACTTGAAGAAATTAATTCCAGATATGGAATAAGAACTCCGGTTATCTGTACACCGGAAGAGCTGATGGAGGCTTAGTTATGTTTCAGGATCCTATTATAAAGGAAATCCGTAAGATCCGCCATGATATTGAAACGGAATACCAAAACGATTCCCAGAAATACTATGAGCATCTTGAACAGTTACAAAAGAAATATCAAGATCGTATCGTGCGACGGAAACCAGTGGTCGGGGTCAGGTCTTGAAATATGAGTTTTTCACAATTCAAGACCTGACAGCCCCTTTAATGGGTGACCACATAGTTCTTTCTACTTCACCACCTGCTCCATATAGGGAATCGGCTGTTTGCTGATCACCGGCCTGGTAATGCCGGTGATTTTCCAGCTTCCCTGGGCCTTCTGGAGGGAGAAGGTCTGGGCCTCGTTGCGGTCCGAATAGACCACCTCCACTTCAAACACTGCCTTCTGGGGATCTTCCTGCTGGCCGTTGATGATCGACAAGGCCTTGATATCCTGGACATCCCGCTTGATATAGTCCTGAAAAGCCGTATCCGTGCCCTGCTTCCGGTTTTCCTCCAGGGTGGCCAGGGAGGGGCCGGAAAAGCATTCAAGGTATCGCTGAATATCTCCGGCCTTGGCTGCGGAGAACATCTTCCAGATAACGTCCTCGATCTTATCGGGTCCCTTGGCTGTTTTAGGTGCCGTAAACCACATGACTCCAATGAGGATGATAATCACAATCATAGAGAAAAAGATTTTATTCTTCATGCGTCACTCTTCATGCTTCATTCTTCAAGGTCGATGATTTTCAAATCAAAGGGTTTTTTCTGACTATCTGAATCGACCACCACCTTTTGCATTTTGGTCATGGTCTGTTCCATGGTTTCCAGGAAAAGGCGGGAGGTTGTAACCTGCTCGCTGCCGTTGTATTGAGCGCACATCTCGATGAATCTCTGGGCATCTCCCTGGGCGTTATTGATTTTCTCGTTCCGGTAGCTTTCAGCCTCACGGATGATTCGCTCGGCTTCTCCTCTGCTCTGGGGGATTTTCTCGTGCCGGTATCCTTCGGCCTCGTTGATATACCGGTCCCGGTCCTGTCTGGCTGCGGCCACATCCTTGAAGGCATCGGCCACCTCCAGGGGCGGGTAGACATTCTGCAGGTTGATCGAGGCCAGTTGCACCCACCGTTTCCCCTGGCACAGCTCATCCAGCCTGCTTTGGGTATCAGCCAGGACGTCCCGCTGAATGGCTATCTTGCCGTTCCCTTTCAGCACATCGTCCACATTCATCCGGGCTACGGTTTTCGTCAGGCTGGACTTGGCCATATCCCTGATCAGGCTAGCCGGGTCATTGAATGCAAACAGGTAGTCAACCGGCTCAAGAATGGAATATTGCAGGACCATTTCCATCTTGATGATATTCCGGTCGCCGGTCAGGAATTCCCCCTGGGTCGGATTCGAGGCCCGGCCTATGGCCTGGTCGGCGAATTCAAACCCGACGCTGATCCGCTTTTTTTCCTGCGGCATGATCTTATCCACCCGCTCAATCGGGTACGGCCATCGGTAGTGCAATCCCGGAGCCACTCTGGCATTGACTACCCGGCCAAAGCGCCTCTTGATCCCCAATTCGTTCGTCGATACCAGGAACAGGCCGGACAGCAGGTAGAGAAGCCCGGCTATGCCCAGAATCCATTTCGTCCATCTGGTTACAGTTTTTGTCGTGCTCATCTTGAGTACCCGCCTCTCTACTTTTTGGCCAGGTTATCTGCTTTGGCAGCACCGGCGGTTTGAGTGGCTTTGCTCCTGTTCTTACCAGAGCTTACGGTCCTGACAGCATCCTTCACCTGTCCTTCAGTCAGCAATTTGAACAGATCTGAACCTGACGACAGAACCACCGTGGTTTTCTCATTCATGAATTTCTGATAGGCCTGGAGTGTTCGCAGGAACTTGTAAAAGTGGACGTTCTGCCCATAGGCATCACCATAGATCCGGATCGCTTCGGCATCGCCTTCTCCTTTGGTGATTTCAGCGGTCCGGTAGGCCTCGGAGAGGATCGTTCTGGTCTCCTTGTCCGTGGCTGCCCGGATCTTCAGGGCCTCCTCTTCTCCCTCGGCCCGGTACTGTTTGGCGATTCTCTGCCGCTCGGCCCGCATCCGGTCAAAAACAGACTGCTTGTTCTGCTGGGGAAGAATCAATTGTTTGAGCTTTACGCTGGCAATCTTGATACTGTAATCCTTCTCGGCGCGCTTTCTGCAATTATCGAGGACCTGCTGAAAAATCTCGGTGATCTTCATCTCTCCCGGTTTGGTGGAAACCAGAGAGGACAGGTCATACCGGCCGAGAGCAGCCGACACTTCGGAATACACCAGGTCATCGAGATGGGTTTGCGCTTTGGCAACATCATTGACGGTAACGTAGAAGTCAAGAGGATCGATGAGCTTCCAGCAGACGAAATTGTCCACCACCACGTTTTTCTTGTCCCGCGTCAGGTACTCCTGGGGTATCGGGTTGTAAATCAACATCCTTTTGTCCAGGGTGATGGTGGTATGAATGGGTGACTTGAAGTGCAATCCGGCCTTTGAAACCACGCGGGTCGGCTTTCCGAACAGGGTGACAATCTTGTACTGGGTTTCATCAACCACAAACATGCTTAAAAAGATTAAAACTAAGGATACGAGAATCAGGAATGAAACGGTGATCTTCTTTCTTGTTTTCTTTTCCATTGACATCCCTCCATGAGGAAATTACGGCTTCAGACTCTGCTGTTTGGATCGAGGGAAAAATTCCCTGGTAATATTATTGATGAGCGTCTCAATTTTTTTGGAACCAAAAACTGTCAATTCCTCGCGGCCACTGCGCTGCTCGTCGAGGATAAATTTTTTCATCCCCGGCAGTACGCTCTCCACGGTCTCAAGGTAAAGCCGGACCGAGGTGACATCTTTAAAGGTATCATAGTTTTTGCACATGCTGACAAACCGCTGGCCCTCTCCCTCAGCCCGGTTGGTTATTTCGTCACGGTAAGATTCGGCCATTCTGATATTCTGCTCCCCCTTGCCGCGGGCCAGGGGCAGTTGCTCGTTGTGATAGCCTTCAGCCAGATTGATGAGCATGCTCTTTTCCTCATGGGCATTGACCACGGCCCGAAAGGCGTCGGCCACCTCAATCGGCGGATGCACGCTCTGCAAATACGCTCCCTCGACCAGAAGGCCTGCGTCAAGAGAGTCAAGCTCCCGCTGGAGAAGCGTGGAAACCTGGGCTTCGATTTCACTGCGGTCCACGGTCAGGATATTATCGGCCCCTTTTCGTCCGACGATTTCCCGGATGGCTGACTGGGCGCAAAACCGCACCAGGTCCGTGGTGTCCTGGAACCCCCGGATCTTGAACAGATAATTCGAAGGATCCCTGATCACGTACTTGACCACCATGTCCATTTCAAGGAAATTCTCGTCTCCGGTGAATACCAGGGACTCATCACTCTTCTTCTGATACTCTCCGGTACGGTCCTGAATATCCCATTCATAGGCGGTGACCACCTGCCCGGTTTTCTGATCCACCCGGCTGACTACGCTTTTGTTTCGGCGAAATCCGACCTCGACCCGCTCGACGGTACGAACAACTTTGGTGACTTTATCGATCGGCCAGGGAAAGAACAGATGAAGGCCGGGTTGCAGATTATCGGTGATCTTGCGGCCAAACCGCTGGACTACTCCCCGCTGGTAGGGAGAGATCATGGTAAGCCCGGAAGCCAGATAGAGCACGATCACCAGGGCAAGAGCAGCGTTGCATATCGGCTTTTTGTGGGCTTCCCAGACATGGTGAAGATAGTCATGAACAAGGTGCCGCCACCATCCCGCCAGCCCGCTCGCCCAGCCCGACAGAATGGCTTTCATTTTTCCGGATAAAAGCCGCAGCGAATTTCCCACTACCAGAAGGGAACTGATCTGGTGGACAACGGCTGCCACCACTGGAGTGACCCAGGCAACGGTCGAGGCAGCCACCACTGCCAGCGCGTTGAAGATAACGGCAAAAAAGAGGATGTTCTGCCTGATGGTCCTCACGGTTTTTCTGCCGATGGTAACTGCATTTTCAAGGCGGCTCAGGTCATCGGCCATAAAAATCATGTCTGCGGATTCAATGGCAATATCGGAGCCGATATTGCCCATGGCTATGCCGACATTGGCCGTACTTAAGGAGGGGGCATCGTTGATTCCGTCTCCGACCATAGCCACGGTGTATCCTTCCTCCTGCCATTGCCGGATCTTGGCTACCTTGCCGTCAGGCAAAAGATGGGCGGCATATTCATCGATGCCGGCCTGCCGGGCAATCTGCCTGGCTACCAGCTCGTTGTCGCCGGTCAGGAGGGTAAGCCTGATACCCAGTTTTTTCAGTTTCCGGAGCGTCTCCACAGTTTCGGGCCGGATCTCATCCTGCATGGCGATGGCGCCGGCCACCTTCTGCCCGCAGGACACCAGGATCATGGTCTGTCCCTTATGTTCGACTTCGTCCAGGACTTTCAGGGCAGCCGGGTCGAATTCCAGGCCATTTTCCTCGAGGAGTTTTCTGTTCCCTACCAGCACGGTATTCCCCTGGTGAACGGCTTCAACCCCTAACCCGGGCTTTACCTGGAATTTGTCACAGTGGCCGATATCGAGTGACTTTTTTCTGGCCTCCTCCACGATAATGCTGGCCAGAAGGTGCTCGGAATACTGATCCGCCGTGGCCGCCAAAGAGAGGACCTGCTGTTCTGAATACCCTTGAAAGGAAATGATACTGACAATTCTGGGTCTTCCCTGGGTCAGGGTTCCGGTTTTGTCGAGAGCGATCAGATTGACTCTGCCCATGGCCTCAAGATAGGCCCCGCCCTTGACGAGGATACCCTCCCTGGCCATCCGCCCGATACCGGCAAAAATGGCCGTGGGAGTAGCCAGGACCAGAGCGCAGGGGCAGGCGATGATTAAAATGGAAACCGACCGCACCAGATCTCGGGTAATAAGGTAGGCAATGGCAGCCACCAGGATAATAACCGGGACAAAAAACTTGGCATACCGGTCGGCCACCTTCTGAATGGGAGCCTTCTGAGCCTGGGCCTCTTCCACCAGATGAATGATCCTTGACAGGACAGTATCCTCACCGACCTTGTCCGCCCTGATCTCCAGAGAGCCCAGTTGATTGATGGTTCCGGAATACACCTTGCTTCCGGTGCTCTTTTCCACCGGAATGGATTCGCCGGTAATCGTGCTTTGATCGACGGAAGACCGTCCGCAGAGAACCTCACCGTCAACCGGGATCCTCTCACCGGGCCTGACGATGACATGGTCATTGGCAGTCAGCTTTTCAACCTCGATCTCCTGCTCTTTCCCCTCCCTGATCACCCGGGCCTTTTTCGGCGAAAGATCGATCAGCTTTTTGATAGCCCCCCTGGTCCGGTCAACGGCAAAGGATTCAAGGGCTTCTCCCACCAGCATGATAAAAATAACTTCAGCGGCAGCCAGATACTGCCTGATGGAGAGGGCGGCAATCGCAGCCAGAGCAATGGCCAGATCAACCGAGATCTTCCGTCTGAAAAGACTCTCCAGCGCGCCAAAGAAGATTTTATACCCGCCGATCAGGGTCAGAATGATCGATGTGTCGATTCCCAGAACGGTTCGAAAAATTCCCAGCCAGTTGAGCAAAAGCAACAAGCCAATAATGGCAGTGAAAATAACATAATTCAGAGAGACACCTTCTTCTTCCTCTTCTATCTCGTCTTCCAATTTCGGATCATCGGCCAAGACCTGATGATTCTTCTCCTTAGCTGTGCTCATGCATTGTTCCCTCTTCTTGGTAAAGTGCTTATTGATTCAAGCGCAGGATAAATTTCTCACTGCCTTTTGCCAAGCAGATGCTGTCTTTGGTAATCCACATCACCTCCATTCCGATTACAGTTTCCCCTTTTTTCAACCTTCGATTATTGATCAGGGCGATATATTCCCCCTGATAGCTCACGATGCCGTTCAGGTCAAGATCCCTTATCGAGGTCACGGCTTCCTCACTCCGATGGCCGCTGTCCGTTTCGGGGTTACTGTTCCTTTCTTCTGCGCCGCTGTCTCCTCCTGCTTTCTCCGAGTCCCCCTCCCCTACCACAACATCCTCCAATCCCGATGGCGACCCGTCACCCTGCTGATACTCTCCTTCTTCAGCACTGGCTCCCTCAGGTGAAAAGAGGTCTTTTTCCAGGGCGGTAATCCGCAGGTTCTTCTGAGCAGCTATCAAGGAGGGAGAAAGATGAACAGGCTGGTAGAGATCAGTTTTCCTGAAAAAACGGCCAGCCGCTTCCTTCCCCCGGTGTGACAGGCTCATCACCTTGAAAAACATAGTCAGCCGCACCTGAGGAAACACCGAAGAGCTATCCTCCAGCCTGATAATGTCCACATTGTCGATACCCAGAAAATAGGGTAATCCTTCCAGCCACTCAAGATAGCTGCACAGGTCAGGAAGCTGCCCTTCCGCCTGAAGGTGAACCGGCACAGGCTCAAAGCACAAAATCGCACCATCCTGGGATGAGTCTGCCTCACCCAGCCAGAAGGAATAATCGGAATCGACTTTCAGCATATTCAGCCCATAATCTGTCCCCTTGGATCTGACCTCGCCCAGAAGGCTGTCAATTTCCCCCTGTCCGGGAAGGTAGCGAACAAGATGCTGAATATTTTTCTGAAACAGGGCAATCTTTCTGTCCATGTCTTCGGCTTGTCCGCTGAGCTGGCGAAGCCTTTCGATCCGGCTGCGGGTCATCCGGATTTTTTGCCTGACCTCACGGATCTCCGTTATATACGGGGAAAACAACAGCCAGGAGAGGCCAACAAGCAGGATAGGAAAAATAAGAATGAAAATCCGTACTTTTTTCATATTTTAAGCCAAATTTTTCTGGAAAAATTCGTGTGAGGAACTGGCTGTCGAATGAAATACCGTAATCAGGGATGCCCAGCGGGCATCCAAATTATTGCAAATTACCGGTCAGGATAAAATTCAATCCATGACCGTAATCGGTATCCGTTTCCCGCTGATAATTTACGTGCATTTTCTGAAAAAAGGAGGATTGATTGAGCCGGGCTAAAAATGCAGAGAAATCGCCTTTTCTGTCAGAGACCTCGGCTTGAATGGCCATGCCTTCGAGAACCAGATACTTGCCCGCTGCCGATCGATTGCCTGACTGGACAGGAGCCAGGCTCTTCAGGGAAATCCTGGTGAAAAAGACAAGTGCCGGACTGAGATGGCTCAGTTCCTTGAGCATGCAGCTCATCGAGAGTTTCTCGCCGACAAGGTCCTGGTAGAGTGCATCCTGTCCCGCCAGGAATACCTGCCTTGCCTCGATGTCCTGTGGAGAAAGATTTCCGGCTGCTCCGGCATCCAGGTCTCTGGACAGCATATCGAGCTGTGACTGGCCGGCCTTGAGCTGCCAGGATAAAACCAGGTATCCTATCAGGATGAGCATAAGCCCTGCCAGGGCTGGAAAAGCATACAGAGCCATCACCGATCTCCCCTCGGGTTTCACCTCAGGATATTGGTTATAAAATTCCTCACAGGTGACCCCTCCGCGAATGAACCTGATCAACTGGTTCGTGGCGGAAAGGTTTTCCTCTTGTTTCATCTGCTCTCTTCAATCCTGACTGATTACGATCACCCGGGAGTTGTTGAAGTCCTTTTTCTCCAGTTTGTCCATCGTCTCCCAGGCGCGAGTCAGGTCAGTAAAAGGGCCAACGATGACTGAGTATCTTTCCCTTTGATCGGAAAGGTTCTCCCGCTCGATATAGATGCGTCTGCCGATCGAGGACAGTTTATTCAGGCAGCCCTGGGCCTGGTCAACGGTCGGGAAGGAATCTACCTGCACACCGTAGATACGGGAGCCTTTTTCCGATTTCCCTCCATCGGCGGTGAGATCAGGAAAGTAAACCTTCTGGCCAGGTTCGATGAGGTTCAAATTTGAGATATGGGGATTGGCCTTGTGAATGGATGCCAGGATACTATCCGTCACTTTCTCACACCCGTAAAGTTTGAGGGCCATCCGGGAGACAAAATCGCCCTTTCCGGCTACCACTACCTGATATCCTGCCCTTTGTATTTCTCCAGGGGCACTATCCTCCGGCAGGTTCCGGTGATCAGCGGGGAAATTTTTGTTGTCTGCTTTTCTTATCGGCTCATCGACGGGTGGAAGATCGTTTTGGCCGACCGGATTGGAATCGGACCGGGCGTCAGATGGAACTGCCTGAGACCTGGCTCTGGCAGTATGCAGAGACCCTGGCTGCGGCACAGAGCCGGTTTGCGGGGATTGCACAGGTGACAGGCCGCTCGGTCCTGCCTTTCGGCTGGAAGTGGCCTGCTCCTGACCGGTATCGGTTGCACTGCGGTGGCGGATAATCCCGAAAAAACCCAGGATAACGAGAACTGCCAGGGCTGCCGCAGGCGCAGCCAATTTTGACAACTTTTTAAGGTTGAACTTTCTCTGTTCCGGAAATACGGCGTCCGGGAAGAGGGATTTGACAACCAGCTCGACGATCTGCTTATCCACTACCTGCTGCTTCCTGATGAGCATGAGCAGCAGGCAATGATGGCAGAGATTGACGATTTTTCGGGGATATCCCTGGCTGCACTCGTAAATCTTCTGATAGGCCTCCTGGGTAAAAAGAGACTGACGGGAGAAATATCCCGCCTTCCGAAGGCGGAAATCAATCATTTCCCTGGTATCAGCCAGGCTCAGGGGTTTGAGAAAATAGAGCATATTGACCCGGTCCATAAAGTTTTTCTTCCCCTGAATCTTGTCCAGAAATTCCATCTGCCCAAAAAGCACCAGCTGCAGCAGCTTGTATTCATTGGTTTCAAAATTCAGAAAATCCCTCAGCAGCTCCAGAAAGGGATAGTCCATCTTCTGGGTTTCGTCGATGATCAGGACAATGACCCGCTTGCGTTCCAGTCCCTCTTTCAGGAGGTTGGTCCGTATGGCTTCCTTGAAAGCCAGGCTGGTTTTCTCCTCAGGGACCGGGATATTGAAAATTTTTACCAGCGAGAGGAGAAATTCATATTCGGAATTGAATGAAGGATCGAGTATCAGATGGAACCTGAACTCTTCATATCCCTGAAACAACTGAATTAAAGCGCGGCTCAGGGTTGTCTTGCCGGTCCCGACATCCCCCAGGATGATATTCAATCCCCTGCGCAGCCGGATGGATAATTCAAGTTGTTGCAGACATTCCTGGTAATCCCTGGAATAGTAGAAAAAGCTCGGATCAGGTGAAATCGAAAACGGTTCCTTTTTTAGGTTAAGGAGGGTTGTGTAATCCATGAAGATGTGTATAACAGATTGAGGATGGATTTGTCAAGGGAGAGTGTGTAAAAAAGTTTCATTATGAAACTTTTCCTCCCTGACTATGGGCATAAAAAAAGACCAACCACCACAATCTCGCTTGTCTTTGGGGATGGTCAGTCTTTTTCAAGAAAAAATCGTCTGGCTGATTTACTCAGGGAATTGATCAGTCATTTTTTTCACGATCTTCTTCTTTTCTGCGGCCTGAATTTTCAGCCGATCGCGGCTCTTCCCGGAATGAATCGAATCGGCCACTCTCTTCCTCTTTAGTCTTGATCGTATCCTTTATTTCGGTGATGCCGATAAACAAGGCAATCAGGCCGCCAGTAAGCAGAATCATGGGGACGCTTCCCGCGATAAGGTAAAGAAAATATCTGAACCAGAAAATCAGCCCGATAATTCCGAGGATTATTGCTAAAAAACCGCCTAACACTGCCATAATCATTCCCATTGTTCTTTTTGCCCCCTTTCTCATCTAGGATTGTTTTGGCGATCTGTTTTCTGATAGCTAGATTCTCTAATAAATTCTCTGAAAAGTCAAGCATTAAAAATAATTTACACCCTTGAAGATGTATTCTGTTAAACCCTCAACTTCCTTATGCTGGATAGAAAAAGGGAAGTGGCCCATTATGGAATAATAATTCCCTATTGGCTGTTTTTTGTCAAGTCAACAGTGATTCACATTCGGTTTCGATCATATGTGAATCTTTTTTCCTAATAGATGGAAAAAATTTTCATAACTCTCAGGAAGATTCCGCTCTATAGTAGTTGAGCTATTTGAAAGCAACTTTCCTTTCTCATCGCTTATTATATGATTTTAATGGATCATTGATTTTAGATTCAATCTTTGGCAAGAAGGAAATACAGGGAAGAACTGTATGGCATAAGAATTGCTTCACTATATGCCGTCCTGCAAATAAACTCAATCTCCCTTATGAGGAAGGGAATTCCGAACTCTGATATTGAAAATACCATGAAAGTGTCCCGATAGGGTAAATCAATCTCGAACAGGTATTAATTTCTCTGGATAATATAAGGCTCACTGGCTTATTTCCCTAATAAGGCCAGCACAGAGTCGAAATAATGGATAGGGAATGAGGCGATTGTTCGATTGTAAGGTATTGAAAATTCTTTCTCACCTGTTGCAGATATTACTGGCAGGCTTAATCTGTATTTTATGCACTATGGATGCGCCGGAATACATCCGCTGCACCCATATCGGTGTTTGTGAATTCCTGGAAGTCTGCGCAGATTTTACCGAAACCCGGAAACTGGAAAATATCCTGGAAAGCATAAGCCATTTTCCCCGCCGGATTTTTACTGCCGGAAGGAACCTTATCGGACGCTTTTCATGCTTTCTCGAATGGTTAAGACGCATCGTTAACTATAACCTGAATCTCATTCAGCAGAACCTCATCGAAAATTTTTTCTGGCCGCCGGTTGTGTTGCCGATCCTGGAGCGGTGGGTCAATCCATTCCGCTGTGAAGTACCTTGTCCTGTGCTCAGGATAATGAGCAGGGTTCTTCTGAAGGACGAAACCATTCCTCCTGCACAGGAAAATAAGCTCCCTCCGCCAGCACTTCAGATCGTAACGATCTCGATTATCAAATCCTGACCTGTCTCATCCAAATAAATCCGCATTAAACCCTGAAGCTGTAAGATTCCCCCAAAAATATTCACAGTCAACATGTTCCTCATCAACTGAGAATATTGTGGATATTGGGGTTTGGGGGACCTGTGAAATACTGTATTCAACACATCAAAAGAGGAAGGTGAGTAAATGAAATTTTTTCCAAAATGGCTTTTTGCAGTTATTATGCTTTTCATAGCGGCTGCTGTTCCCGAAGGCTTGCTGCCTGGCTGGGCAGAGGCACAATTTTCTCCCCTCTCAGGCTATTACGGTTATTATAATTACCTGGCACCATTCCAGGCTTATGGCTATGGGGGGCTGGGCGGCTCTGCATTCATCAATCCTCATGCAGGATTGGGATGGGGAGGAATGAACCCTTTTTCAGGCTCTCTCACATCATGGTCTCCGTGGTATGGCGGCGGGTATTTCGGAAACGGCCTGAGCCTGATGAGCCCTTTCTCTTACGGGAACGGATACCAAACCCTGATGGAGGCGTTCAACACCTATAACTATTTACAATACGCCATACAATTTTACGAAATAGCCAGAGAAGTTCCTCTTCTCTATCTCCAGGATACCCAGGCCGATCATCTCGGTGCCCTGATGTATAGTTATGCGGACAAGCTGGGGGTATCGCCTCAAGAGGCTGTGCTCTATTTTATCAGGGAAAATTTCTTTCCCCAGCCATAAGAGAGCAAGGCATTAACCCTGAAATAACTCGAATTGGCCGCGCTCATGAGCGTGGCTGTATCAAGGATGGGTAAAGGCAACCTTTTTGGATAAGAAAGGAGGACAATTTATACCACGCATTCGCAGTATGGTACTATCGTTAGGTTTTTTATTTAGTGTTTATCAATATTGTTTCCAAGATGAGGAAAGGTTAAGGAGAAACGATCATGCGTAGAACACGACTTTTATTGGGTGCATTGGTATTAGGTATGGCAGTTTGTTTTTTCATGGCTTCATCAGCAACTGCTCAGTACTGGCAGGCGATGCCTCCTTATAATGTATTGTGGCCACTGTGGACTCAGACACTGTCTCCTGTAGACCCCCTTACGGGCAAGGCTACACCTCTGGTGAGCTCACTTACCAGCTCGACCGTACTGCCGGTAACGCCTTCTTTTATCTGGGACATCGAGGACTCGCATCCCTGGTTTCTGTACAATGCTCCTGCAATCCTGGGTGGCAGCCTCTACTATTTTGATCCTCTGACCGGCTTCAACACCTTCCCGCCTCCCGACCATATCCTGCCAGGTGGGGTAATTGTCCCGAACACACTGCCACTGGGCTATGAACTTCTGATTCCGCCATTTCAGAATGTTGACCTGTTGACCTTGATTGCCAACAATGCCTATACCGCTGCCTTCGGATCATATGTAGGCGCTATCCCCTATCTCAGCCTGGTGACTCCGGAAGTTCTGTGGGGAGTACCTCCATTCCCTGTTTTCTAATCTTATGCTATGAAAGCTGCCCAAGCACGTCATAGATAAGATGCACTATCCTGACTTACCACAAAACCTTATGGATAAGTACAGGGAAATGGAGGTACCTTGAATTAACTATGGTATAAATTGACGCCTATACCCATTCCGTATTCTTATCGGTATTCTCACCAGTAAAACAGGTTGGGGGAGGCCCGGCATACCCTTCGGGGGGGGGACTGGGCCTCCCCACAACTTTCCGGCACGATTTTTTGGAAATTTTTATTTTTTTATTGCTTGCCCGAATATTTTCTGGTTTAATAGGCTCCAAAATCAGTTCAAATGTAAAAGCATAATGTTCCAAAAGGAACAGGCGGATTTTCCATCTCTCCGTTACGCTTTTGCCAAAGGAAAAAAGGGCTTATGAGGGGGGAAATAAGCATCGGGAGGCTCTATGAAAAGCTTTACCATCAACAGGACAACCGTAATATGGAAAGTTGGGGATATCACCGAAGAATCAGTAGATGCCATTGTTAATGCCGCTAATTCCGGCCTGCGGGGAGGAGGGGGCGTAGACGGGGCCATTCATCGGGCAGGCGGCCCCAAAATCATGGAAGAATGCCGGAAAATCGGCGGATGCCCTGCCGGTGAGGCAGTCATCACCACAGGAGGCAATCTGCCTGCCCGCTCTGTTATCCATACCGTAGGGCCAATCTATGTCACCGGAAAAAAGGGAGAGCCGCAAATCCTGCACAATGCCTATCTGAACAGCCTGCGGCTGGCTTCACAGCATAATCTTCGAACCATCGCCTTCCCCTCGATCAGTACCGGCGTTTACGGCTATCCGATCGAGAAAGCATCCCGAATCGCTCTTGAGACCTGCCTCGACTACCTCAAAGATCATCAGGATGACTTTGATTCGATTACCTTTGTGCTCTTCAGCCAGAGAGATTACGAGGCTTATGAAAAGGCCCTTCAGGAGCTGTACCCGGAGGAATTTTCCCAGGCACGGGAAGAAGGCACGTGATCTGTGCCCGGTCACTTACGGGAAGACTTCCACAAAGGGAGAAGGGCTGATTTCATGCCAGATGATGCCTTCAAGCAGCCCCGCGTCACTGACCGTTAAGCGGGTAATATTCAGGGTTCTCATCAGAGTCAGCAGTATGGCCGCACCAGCCAGGATAATATCCTCCCTGCCCTTCTCCAGCCCGCAAACCTTCCCCCGCTCATGGACAGGCACAGAGCGAAGACCGGCAGCCAGCTCTTCAAGGCTGGCTAAAGGAATGGCAAAGCTATTGATCCGGTCAGGATCATAGCTGCACGCTCTTTGCTCGATGGCGGCCAGGGTGGTAGCCGTACCTCCGGTCCCGATAAAACTGGTCAGGGAATCGGTAAAAATCGACGGAAGACTCTGCTCAATAATGCTCCGGCAATATCTGACCATCTCTTCCCATTCGCAGGCCGCAGGAGGATCATGAATCAGGAATTTCTCGGTAAGCCAGACAGCACCCAGGGGAAGGCTGAAAAAAGAAGGATAGCCGTCAGCAGGAGGAAAGTGAATGACTTCACTGCTTCCTCCGCCGATGTCGGTAATGATCAGATTTTCCGGCTGGAGGCCGAGAGTCCTGATAACCCCGTACGAGGCCAGGCCAGCCTCCATCTCCCCGGAAATGACCTGCACTGGAATGCCGGTTTCCTGATGCAGTACCCTGCAGGCGGATTCCCGGTTCTCGGCTTCCCGAAAGACACTGGTCCCTGCGAGGCGAACCTTTTCAGCCCCCAAACTTGCCGCCTCAGCCGAAAACCTCTTCACCGCTTCGACAGCCCGCCGGAGGCTCTGGGGCAGGATTTTTTTCTCCCTGCCAAATCCCTCCCCCAACCGGACAACCATCCGCTCCCGGTGCAGCACGCGGATTTGCCCGCGGTTTAGTTCCTCGGCAACCATGAACCGGATGGCATTGGTCCCAAGGTCAATCGCAGCATGAATCATGGTCGTTTCTCTCAATAATCTTCAGAAGCTGCTTCACCCGATATGGTTTTGCCTTCCCATTAATCTGTTGTTAGTATAGCCTAAAATAAAGCAATTTGGAAAAAAATCTTCAGGACGGTACCACATTAATTGCATGAATAAAACCAACTTATACCCTGGCGCATGTATTTGTTCAGGGGCGGACAGTTTTAATTTATCAGAGGCAGCCTCCTGTTGTTTACCCTATAAGGGAGCGAATGCTCCTCATAATCCCTCCCCCTTTTGAGGCAGGGAGCCCCTGTGGCAGGGGAGGTTAGGTGGGGGTGAACCAACGGGGAAACCAGTACAGAAAAAAACCGGCAGCGAGGTTATCCGGCTCTCTTAAAAAAGCTTGACAATAACCGTTCAGTCATTAAAATAGACAGGGTCGAGTGAAAAATATTTCGTGGATTTCGAGGTAATAAATTATAAATTTGGAGATAAAAATATCATTTCACTACGTGATTTTACAGTATACAACTGATCCGTCCAAGAGAGGTGTGTGGGTGCGTGAATGCATGCTCGAGAGAGTTGAAAGAGAAAGGCAAGTGGATATTCGACAATCTCCAAAAAGACATGGGGGGTAGGAGGAGAGGAATCGTTCGTCCGTATTATGAAAAAAAGCCGAAGTAATTAACGTGGTTTGTACAACGAAGAAAATACCGAGCGGAGGGCTGTTGTTATGATGGTCGAATCAAACGATAGAAGGACAACCAGACGGGTCACCGCAGAAATTCCCCTTGAACTTGTCACTCTCCCCATAACCATTGCCAAAAGATCGCAAAGTTCCCAGACTCAGAACATCAGTTGTTTCGGATTGTATTGCAAACTGGATCAATATATCCCCCCTTTCACCAATGTTGAAGTCAGCCTGTTCCTGCCACAAAAACAAAATCCACACTTGCCCTCAAAAATTTCCTTTAAAGGGATTGTTGTTCGGAGTGAGCCGGCAGAAGAAAGCAAAGCCAAAGAATATAATATCGCTATCTTTGCACCCTCAGGCATTGATTTAGGAGGCTATTCTTTTCAGCCCCCTGCCGGAGATTAACCCCGGTTCAGAAGTCAGGAGCCAGAAGTCAGGAGTCGGGAGTCAGGAGTCGGGAGTCGGGAGAAAAGAAAGCTTTTATTCTGACTCCTGAATTCTGACTCCTGACTCCTCTAAATATAGAGCCTCCAAACAAAAGTAGCTGCACAATGCCAAGAATAAAAATTTTGCCGGAAAATCTGGCTAATATGATCGCTGCCGGGGAAATTATCGACCGGCCGGCTTCGGTCGTGAAGGAGCTGGTGGAAAACTCCATCGATGCCGGGAGCGACCAGATAGAAGTACACCTGAAGCGGCATGGCAAAGAGGAAATCAAAGTCATCGATAATGGATGCGGAATGGGATACCATGATGCCCTGCTGGCCTTTGAAAGGCACGCTACCAGCAAGATCTGCGAGCCTGCGGACCTTGAGAAAATCCATACCCTCGGGTTTCGGGGAGAAGCTTTGCCGAGTATTGCCTCCGTAGCTCAATTGACGATTATCACCAGAGAGCAGGGAACTGAAATCGGCACTCAGGTGATTCTCGATGGGGGAAAATTGATCAGGGTTTCCGAGATCGGTGCTCCGGTAGGGACAAGTGTCTGTGTTTCCTCGCTGTTTAAAAATGTCCCTGCCCGGCTGAAGTTTATGAAAAGCGATTCCGTCGAATTCAGCCATATTGCCCAGATTCTGGACCAGGAGGCACTGGCCCACCATCAGATCTCTTTTACCTTCAGGCACAACGGGAAAACCGTCTGGCACATGCCCAAAGTCCTGACCCTGGATGAGCGGATCCAGCAGCTCTATGGTCATGAAATCATCGATCACCTGCTGAAGATCAATGGAGAATTCACAACATGCCGGGTTTTCGGACTTATCGGGGAGGCCACCTATACCAGGCCGAACCGTTGCGGTCAGTATACTTATGTCAATGGCCGGTTTGTCCGGAATCCGATCCTTCTGAAAGCGATTTCCGAGGGTTACGAACACGTTCTGCCCCGCGACCGCTACCCGGTCTGCTTCCTGTTTCTCACGATTTCTCCCGAGCATGTTGATGTCAATGTGCACCCGGCCAAGATCGAAGTCCGGTTTTCCCATCAGCAGGAAATTTTCGAGGGGATAGTCAGTCTCCTGAAAGAGCGGCTGTCAACCTCCCGGACAGCGGTCCCCGGAATCTCGATCACGGCAGAGAGGTATGCTCGGGATGAAACCTGCCATTCCCCCTTGCCATCCTTTCCTCACCTGAGCATGGAGGAATCGGCAGATGAAAAGCCTTCATCGAGGGAACTCCCAAAGCCCCTGCAGGCCTGCGAGCCTGCCTGCCTGCTCCGGCAGGAGCAGGAATTGCCAAAGCCCTGCACCGAAATTGCGGGCCTTTTTCCTGCCTTCTCCGGGCAATCCGCGTTCAGGGGAGAAGAGCACCAGCGCGGTTTTCAGGAAGTCATCCAGAACAGCGACTCCCGGAGTTTCCTTGTTGCGGAAGGTGACTTCATGCAGATCAATAATTCCTTCATCCTGTTTGAAACCAGACAGGGCCTGGTCATCGTGGACCAGCATGCAGCCCATGAGCGGGTCCGGTACGAGCAACTGCAGCAGCAGTTTCGCACCAAAACCCTCCATGCCCAGCAACTGCTGGTTCCGATAACTTTTCAGGTTCCGGGATATCTTGCCGGGCCAGCCGAAGGGGTGCTCCCGCAGCTTCATGGTGCGGGATTTGACCTTGAGCCTTTCGGCCAGAATACGTTCGTCATCAAGGCCGTTCCTGTGCTGCTTGCCAAAACCGATCCCCGGGATCTTATCCAGGAAATCTTCAATGATCTTGTGGAGGTTCCGAAAAACGACCCGGAGGCCCTGTACGATGCCCTGCTGATGCGGATGGCCTGCTCTTCGGCTATCAAAGCCAATCACCGGTTGAGCCCGGAAGAAATGCGAAGTCTGATCGATCGACTGCGGGAAACGTCCATGCCCTTCCGCTGTCCGCACGGCCGGCCAACCACGATTCAACTGGACCTGAAACTCCTGGAGAAATATTTCCTGCGGGGATAAGGCTTAAAGGGATAGGAGAGCATTGGAAAGTCCAAATTTGAAGATCGTCCCCAAACCCCCTCTGGCCGTCATCCTGGGTCCAACCGCCGTTGGCAAAACCCGTCTGGCCATCAATCTGGCGCAGGCAGGGAATATGGAAATCATCAGTGCCGATGCCTTGCAGATCTACCGGGAAATGGATATCGGCACAGCCAAACCATCTGCCTTTGAGCGCTCACTGGTGCCTCATCATATGATCGATATTGTATCTCCGGCTGAGCACTACAATGCCGGAAGGTATGAGCGGGAGGCGGGTGAGGCGATCAGGAAGGTCCTGCAATCGGGGAAAATCCCTCTGCTTGTCGGCGGCTGCGGGCTGTATCTCAAGGCTGTTCTCCACGGTATCTTCCAGGGACCTGAGAATGATCCTGTCCTGCGGGAGCAGCTTCGGCAGGAAGCCCAAATGCGGGGAGAGTATTACCTGCACGAGAGGCTCAGGGAAATCGACCCGGAAACTGCCCGCAAGCTTCACCACCGGGATCAGCCACGGCTGATCCGGGCCATTGAGGTTTATCTGAAGACCGGCATCCCCCTGTCCGTGCTCCAGAAGAGGCATTCCTTTCCGGAGAGCCGCTACCGGACGAAAATTATCGGCCTGTTCCGGGACCGCCATGACCTCTACACCCGGATCGAAACCAGAATCGACCAGATGATTGCAGCGGGCCTGGTAGCCGAAGTACAGGGGCTGCTCGATGCAGGCTATTCCGAGCATTCAACCGCTCTCCAGGGACTCGGATACAAGCAGATCGTGGCTGCCCTGAAAGGCCAATACTCGTGTGAAGAGGCTGTTCGCCTGCTGAAAAGAGACACCCGCCATTATGCCAAACGGCAGTTTACCTGGTTTCGTCAGGTAGAAGATGTCCACTGGATTGACCTTGGCACCTATCCCGAAGAGCAGGCTGTCCGGAAAATGAAAAAGGTGCTGGCAGATCTCGGTTAATCCGCCAGCACCTTTGAAGCCGGAAATAGAAAACGGCTTACTAGTATGGATAACTGCTGGTGCTCGTTCCGCTGGTATAGGGATAATAGGAGCTGTAGGGGTAAGAACCGGAAGTCGCGGGATAGCCGGTATAGGGATACGAGGCGTAAGCGCTGCTGCTATAGGGATACGAGCTGTAGCCATAAGGATAGGAGCTGCTGCTCGTGGGATAACCGCTGGTATAGTAAGGACTGAAAGCGCCGATGGTGGAGCTGTAATATGAAGGATAGCCAGCCGAAGAGCTATAGCCATAGGGGCTGTATCCATAGCCGGCAGCGCCGTAGCCATAAGGGCTATATCCGCCGTAGCCATAGGGATAGCTGCCATAGCCGTAGCTGCTTGTAGCCCCATAGGGATAGCCGCCATAGCCATAACCGGCAGCGCCGTAGCCATAAGGGCTATATCCGCCATAGCCGTAGGGATAGCCGCCATAGCCATAACCGGCAGCGCCGTAGCCATAAGGGCTATATCCGTAGCCACCGGCAGCTCCATATCCATACCCATAGGGGCTATACGCCCCATAACCGGCGGCACCGGCATACGGGCTCAGGCCGACCAGACCATAACCGCCCATCGGCATGGGGTTGACCATTCCAAGCCCTGACATCAGGGGATTGGCCATGGTCAGAGGAGGCATCATGAGCCCCATCATCATGGGGTCCATCATGATCTGGTTCATGGCCATTGTTCCCATATACATGGGATTCAGTCCGCCAAGCAACTGTGCCTGAGCTGCCGGAACAAAGCTGACCATTGAGAGAGCTGCCAGAATAACCATACCAAAGGAAAAATTCTTCAAAAACCTGTTCATTTTCATACGCACGACTTTCTGTCCTTTCCGTCTGTTTCTCTTCCTCTTCTCCCCCCTGAGATAAATCAGAGAAAATGATTTGTTAGACCTTATTGATGACTCACAACCCTCAATTATCTTTAACTACCAGTAAATACCTCTCAAATCACCTCCCTTTGTGCCCCGCTGTTTGCAGTCCCTGATTATATCCTCAGGTTGGCAAATTCCGGCTATTATGCTTGTGTGACCAGTGTATTTCCGCATCCGAAGGCCGCAGATAGGTTGGAACCAGGGTTTCGGCCCGGTCGGATTGCTGAAGGGTCAAACGTTTCAATCCCAGGCTGGCGACGATCGATGCCCTGGGGCAATTATGGGATTGGGGAGAAAATTCGGCTTCCTTGCCGAATTCTTCTCGAATCAGTCTCTCATAGAGTCTTGAGCCGTTTCCGATAAAAATTGTCCTGCGCGATCGGTCCAACTGATTAATCATATCCAGCGGAGAAACTGCTCTCTCCGGAACAAGTACCTGTAATTCCCCCTCAGTCCATTGATAGAGGGCTGTATAAACCTCTTTTTTTCTGGCATCGAGCAGAGGACAGATAGAACACGAAGTAAAAGGAAGGTTAGCGGCCAGGGCTTCCAGGGTCGGAACACCCACAATGGGCTTTCCGGCTGCAAAAGCCAGGGCCTTGGCGGTGCTCACTCCGATCCGAAGGCCGGTGAATGAGCCGGGTCCGATAGACACAGCTATTCCTGCGCACTCGGCCAGCGATCTTCCCGTATCAGTCAAAACTTGGTCAATTCCTCTCAATAACTGCTCGGCATGGCTTTTGATACCGCTTATCAGATATTCAGCCAGAACTTCATCTTCGCTCACCAGGGCAATGCTGCCGGTCCTGGTGGCGGTTTCTATGCCTAAAATAATCATGATCCCATAATATTAATAATAGCAACTTGCTTCGCTAATAGCAAAAGTTTTGCCCTTCTCCTGAGTATGAACCCACTGACCACTGACCACTGACCACTCAGACAGGGAGAAGCAGAATGAATTTTGTTCCCTTGGGCATATTATCCTCTCCCGTAATGTGGCCGTTATGATCACCAATGATTCGGTGCACTATAGCCAGGCCAAGTCCCCGCCCCTCTTTTTTGGTGGAAAAATACGGCATGAAGAGTTTCTCTTTGTCTTCCGGAGGGATCCCCTTTCCATTGTCACTTACTTCCAGTCTTACTTTAGACGAGGAGCGGTCATAAATACTTACTACGGTCAATTTTTTTTCCGGGCCGCCGGGCCCGGACATGGCATCGATTGCATTGTCAAACAGGTTGATGAATACCCGCTTGATCTGCTCTCGGTCCAGGTTGACCAGGGGCAGGTCTGCCGATAGATGCTGCTCGAAGCGGATATCGGGATACATTTCCTGATACCTGCTTATAACCATGCCGATCAGATGATTCAGGTCTTCCGGTCTCAGGTTGGGCAGGGGCAGTCTGGCAAACTGGGAAAACTCGTCGATCATGTTTTTCAGGTCATTCACTTCCTGAATAATGGTTTCGGTGCACTCTTCAAAAATTGCCCCATAACCGGAACCGCCTTCATAGAACCTTTTTCGGAGCCGCTGGGCACACAGTTGAATGGGGGTGAGAGGATTTTTGATTTCATGGGCCAGTCTGCGGGCCACCTCCTGCCAGGCAGCCACTTTCTGGGCTTTCATGAGCTGCGTGAGATCGTCGAAGGCACAGACCATGCCCCGGTAATGATTTTCCTTATCGAGAAGAACCGATATGCTGACCAGAAGATGCACGCCTGCTCCTCCGACCTGAAGATGGACCTCCTTCTCGGTAATCGACTTTTTTCTCTCCTCCACACTGTCCAGCAGCACGGAGAGTCCCTGAAGTTTAGGGCAGTCGAAAACGGCCCGGTAAGGGACACCGATGACCTCCTGCTGAGAGAGTCGCAGCATCTTGGCAGCCGATTTATTGATGGTGGTGATATGACCGTCCTGGCCGATGGTCACGACTCCGGAGGCAATGTTTTCAAGCACGGTCTCGATGTAGTCCCTGCGGCGGTCCAGCTCCTGATTGGTGGTTTGCAGCCGCCGGTGAACTGAGTGAAGCTCGTCCGTCATCTTGTTGAAAGAATTGACCAGCATGCCGATCTCGTCATCCGCCTGGACCGTGACTTTGTAATCCCAGTTTCCCAGGGCTACTTTCCGGGTGCCTTCAGCCAGTTTCTGAATGGGAATCGTGATGCCGCGGGCCAGGTAGAACCCGAACCAGGTAGCTGAAAAGATAATCAGCAGGGTAATAAGCAAAAAGGTAATGATGTAGCTGCTCTTGATCGGCGTTTCAAAAACCTTCCGCTGCTTGTATTCTTCATAGGCATTTTTAATGTCCCTGATTTCCTCCATCAGGCCGTGAGGATCGAGGATACAAAAAACCACAGCTCCGGCAATTCTTCCCTTCCCCGATTGGGAGGCAATCGGAACAGCCCCTTCGATAATATCTCCCTGACGGATCTTGCGGACAGTGGAATGTTCCTGTCCCCGCAGGGCCCTGGCAACCAGGTCTTTTACCGGGCGGCTCGCAAGACTGCGGGGAATTTTCGGGTTATCCAGATGCACGATCTCTTCCCCCCCGGCCCCGAACACCGTGACTGTACCAAGGGCGAATTCCTGCTGCACGCTTTGGACTGCAAGCACCAATGCACTCCGGTTCCCCTCATGAATCAAACCCTTTCGGGTAATCGTTTCACTCAATTCGCGGGTTTTGCCGAATGCATTTTCCAACTCGGTATTGTAATAAACCTGGGCCACCTTCATCGCCTTGCGCAGGTATTCCTCATTCTGGGCATTGAACCAGTTATCGATGCTGGTATTAATAAGGTTACTGGCTACCAGAAAAAGAAGCACGCAGGGGATGAGAGAAAGACCGACAAAGGAAATGATCAATTTGGTGCGGAATTTTGCTCCCAGCACATTTTGCTTTCGCTCAAAGTACAATTTGACCAGGTTCCGCAGCACCATCAGGATGGTAATGACCAGCAGGATGATATTGAGGTTCAGGGCAACCAGAACCAGGACATTGTGAGCGATATTGATCTGAGCCCGTACCTGATAAATTACCACTTCGGTTACGGTCAAAAAAACAATCAAAACGAGGAGGCCAATAATAGCCTTCCACCGTTGGCCAATACCCTTGGTCTTGTCCATTTCTCCCATCATAATCACAATGCCCGCAGGCATCGTGTTTTCAGTTGAGCTTTGATCTCAGGGCTACGGATGGTCTTTGTCGAATCAGGGGCCGGGTCCGGGCCGCTTTATCTGATATGGCAGCAGGTATCGGGGAGGTAACCCAGGAAGTATCAACATCTAAAAACGAAACAAGATATGATAGCAAATAATTCAACGGAAATGAATAATTTAACGGAAACGGCATCTTGATGCACTTCATTTCAGCCTTCAGCCTGACCATATAGTTCCTGTTTGCAGGTAATAACTCCTGAGAAGGAAGAAACTTGAATGATTCAAGACCGGCCATCCATTTTTTCATCTCACGCTCATCCCTGGTAATCCTCACCTGGGGAGCGATTCCATCGTCCAGAGTAACCTGATATTCTTTCTTGAGGGTATCGTACTCCACCTTGTGCTGTATTAATCGTTTGTACGGTTTTTTATCAAACCAGAACTGACGGGGACTGACCAGCTCAAGATAGTACCTGAAGGTGGTCGGAATACCGCTGGCAATAGCCTCGTTAATCCCTGAGGTAAAGGCACCCTTTACCTGGGCATCGATATAGATATAATCCTTCCCCCGGGTAATGGTAAAGTCCACAATTTCCGCTTTGAAAGCCCAGGCCGGTGGATGAGTGCCCGGCAGCAGAAGAAGCAGAAAGAGCGCAGCCATCAGATACCGATTTACTCCCCCGAAATATTTCATGACCAGCTTCGATCTATCCTGCATGTCTTTTACTGATTATTTTAGCCGGTTGGCTAATCCAGCCTCCATCTTGATGACTTCATCGGACTCTCTGGCGACCCACTGGTTCATCAAACCGCACATATCCCGGAAAAACCTCGTCCCTGCAGATACCGGGACGATGCCTGCGCCTACTTCATTACTGACGAGCAGCACCTGCCGGGCGGCAACGGATCTGATGACCGCCATAAGCCCCTGGATATCGTTCCGGAGCCAGACCTCGAACCGCTCCTGATCCTCCAGTTGTTCCGGCGATCTATGCTCATGGAAATGATTGGACAGATAGAGAGTCAGGCAATCGACAATAATAAACTCCGATTCAGGTCCGGCCTGTTGAATGGCTTCACTCAACCGGTATGGCGCCTCGATGGTCTGCCAGGTTTCCGGACGGCTCCGCCGGTGCCGGTGAACCCGCTGCTGCATCTCTCCGTCCAGGATCCGTGAGGTTGCTATATACGTAACGCGGCAAGAATCCTTTACCCGTTCAACAGCATAAGAACTCTTACCGCTGCGGCAGCCGCCAAAAATAAAAACCGCTTGAGCCATGGTTATTTCCCCTCTCATATTCTGTCAGAATATGCTATTTCGGTAAAATATTCCATCTGGAAATTTGAATTTGACTCCAGGTACTTACTCCGGGTAAGTTACTCCAGGTATTGAGCTGAAGGGAATAAAATATCTTATCAGAAAACCGGAAAGGTGTAAATCTTTATTTATCGATAACGGGTTGACTAAGGAAGATTAATTCTATACAATACTGATGAAATTCTTATAATCGGTGAAAAAGGACACCACAGAGGCACAAGAGGCACTTTGTATGAGCATGAGCACGAGTATGAGCACTGAATTTTGTGGCACCTATGTCCTGATCCTTCATTCCCACATCCCTTATGTTCTTCATCACGACCGCCTGAATGAGGAATGGCTGTATGAGGCCACTGCCGAAACCTATATACCGCTGCTGAATGTCCTGTATCGGCTGGTCAGAGAAGGGGTATCCCCGCAGATTACCATCAATATCTCGCCGGTGTTGGCCGAGCAGCTCAGCAGCCCCTACTTTGTGAAGGGTTTCCAGAATTACTGTGACTGGAAAATCCGCTTTACTCAGGAGGACAGAAAAACCTTTGCCGGCCATGATCCTCATATGCTGAGACTGGCTACCCTATGGCATAAATTCTACTATAAAACCCTCCGGCTGTTTCAGGATACCTATCAGGGAAATATTGTTCAGGCCTTTCGTCACCTGCAGGATGAGGGTCATATCGAGATCATTACCTGCGGAGCCACTCACGGCTATCTGCCAGCCCTGGGAGAAGATGCGAGCATCAATGCCCAGGTCCGGATGGCCAGGGCAAGCTATGAGCGGCTTTTCGGACAATCCCCCAGGGGCTTCTGGCTCCCTGAATGCGGCTACCGGCCAGCCTGCCACTGGGTTTACCCTCTGACCCACCGTCGTCACCAGCCAGCCCGCTTCCGCCAGGGAGTCGAGGAATTTTTGGGAGAAAACGGCATCTCCTACTTTATCATCGATCAGGAACAGTTGAAGAAAAGCCCATCCAGCCAGGTTGCCAAAATTCCCTGGAGTACCTACTGTCTGCATAACAACAGCGGGATGCACACTCCCATGACCCTTTTTGTCCGCGATACCGGCCTTTCCGAACAGATCTGGAATTTTGAGATCGGCTATCCGGGAGATCGCGATTATCTCGAATTCCACAAAAAACAGGGAGGGAGCGGCAACCGGTACTGGAGGATTACCGACAAAAAACTCGATCTGGCCTATAAAGAGATTTACTTTCCTGAAGCTGCCAGGGACCTCGTCATGCGGCAGGCAGGCCACTATAAATGGTCCATCAAAAAGACCCTCAAGAGCCAGTTCTTACGAACCGCTCAGGCAGGATTAAAGGTATCGGCCTTCGATGCCGAGCTGTTCGGCCACTGGTGGTTCGAAGGGCCTGCCTGGCTCTATCAGTTGCTGAAGTGGATCCACCGCGATCCGGAAATGAATATCCTCACCTGTTCCGCATATCAAGCCAAATATGCTGCCTCCCAATCCCTTGAGCTGCCTGAATCTTCCTGGGGAAGGGACGCCAACAGCAGCACCTGGATCAATCCGGCCATTGAGTGGGTCTGGGAAAGGATCTACAGTGCGGAAAAGGATATGCGCGACCTTGCCAACCGCTTTCAGGGAGAGAAGGACCCTCTGGTACAGAGGATACTCCGCCAGTGCATCCGTGAGCTGCTCATCCTGCAATCTTCCGACTGGGAGTTCATGATCACCACCAACAGCACGAAAGATCATGGAGAGCGGCGGGTCGTGGAGCACCACGAGGATTTTAAACGACTCGTCCACCTTGCCCTTGTCTGGGAGCAGAACCGGACGATCGATGCCGAAAGCATGGCCTTTTTGCAGGAATGCGAGGACCGCGAGAATATCTTCGCTGATCCTGATCCTGGATGGTATCGGTGAAGAGGCAGGAGTCTTGTTTAATGAAATATTGCCAGAGCTCCAGCTCCAGGGTCGGACCAGGACATCGTATATTGAGCAAGTCCTGTCCGACAGGACACCAGTCCTGTTCTGCAAGACGGAGCCATAATGCCTTGTAATTTTTGGTAATGTCAAGGATATCAATCCTATTTCCCCTAGGCATTTTCCACTTTTCCAGGACAAATACCTGCCCGGATATGACTCCTCATCCTGCCTTTTGCCAGTCTGTGAACCTGTAAGAGTTTGAAATTTCAGCAATCGATGTTTTATTTTCCCCTTTGGCATAGTTTTTGATCTATAGCCTTATGAAGGTAAGAACTTATCACTGACCACTGATTTCAACAAAGGGTTTATCCTGATGAAATTGCTTTACTATGCAACATCGATAGAGGGAGCCGGTGAGCGGCTTCAGAAGATCATCGAAGCCCTGATTCCAGAGGAGAAACGAGAGGTTTACCGGACTATCGGCCACCTGTCTCACCGGCTTCGCCAGCCGATGATCAATCACTCCGTGGTTGTGCTTCTTGCTGCTACCAGGGAGGATCTTTCGGATATTCTTTCCATTCGTGACTTGTTCGGTGACCTGCGTCTGATTGTCATTCTCCCCGATCATGAAAGTAAAACCATTGCCATTGGGCATTCGTTGCGGCCGCGCTTTTTGAGTACCATCGATAGTGATTTTTCGGAGGTGGCCGCTGTTCTGGACAAAATATTTGAGCGGGAGCGTCAAGATTAATGCTCAGGTTACATCACTTCACGTATAGTACGGTTTTCAAAAGGTTTCGGCTCCGCCGCCATCTCTCCCGCTGTGGGACCCGGCTGTTGGAAGTCAGCCAGGGTCTGCTTATGCTGGCTTCTCGAAGTGAGCGGGAATTCCTCTCGCTGGGAGAGAGATTACAGGAGTTTTCCTCGACCTCCCGGCAGATATCCCGGCAGGTCAAGCTCTCTCTGCAAAAACTGAGCAGTACGGGGGATGATGCGATTTTGGTTAATATCCGGCATCTCCTTGAGCGAGCAATAACTACCTTGCGTGAGCAGAGTGAAAACATGGCCAGGTCAGTCCAGCATATGGAGCCGATTGGCGAAAGGCTCTATCAGGTGAGCAAGCTTCAGGATGATTTTCAGAAGATCTCCCGCATTCTGAGTATCCTGGGTACTTCCATCAAAATTGAAAGCAACCGGACTGACACAAAACAGGGTCAGGAGTTCATGATTCTCGGCGATGAGGTCGAACAGATATGGTCCCATATCAACCAGCATACTGAAAACATGCTCTCTCAGACTGCCCGATCTGCCAGACTGGTAAATTCGGCCCGCAAGCATATAAAAGACAGGTTAAGGATTTACCAGACATTGATTACCAAGGCACAGAAGTCCATCCTGTCAGCCCTGGCTGAGGTAGAGGAGATATTTCAGCTTTCTTCGGTGGCCATGAACGGATTGGCTGAATGTGCCCAGCAGATCTCACGGGAGATTGGAGAAATCGTTTTCTCCCTTCAATCTCATGATATCAGCCGTCAACAGATCGAGCATGTCCATGACGCCCTTGATGAAGCAGGGAACAGGCTGAAAAACCCCTCCAGCCCTGGGGCCACATCATTGCTGGCCTATTTACCCGCTGCCAGCCGTAACCTGCTCATCCAAAGGTCACAACTGGAAAATGTGAGCCTGGAAATGGATCAGGCAGGTACCAGAATCCGGAAAAGCCTGACTGAGATTGCGGGCAAACTGGAGCGGGAGGATGAATCGTTTGCTGCTTTTCGGGACAATACTCACAGCCGGGAAATGGGAAAAGTAGAACTGCTGAAGGAAGAGATCTCGCAACTGGCCTCGATTCTCAATCAATGTCAGGGGCTTGAGGAAGAAATATCTCAGGCGTTAAAACCAACCATTCAATCTGCGGTCCAGGTTGAAAAATCCATGAAGGAAATGGAAAAGGTGGGATATGCGATTAATCTCCTGTCTCTCAATGCCCTCATCAAGTCAGCCCAAAACCTTGAATCAGGCCAGACCTTTGCCGTATTGGCTGAAGAAATCCACCAGCAGGCCATCCTTTCCTGTGAATTGTCGGAACAAGCCTGCCGGGAAATATCCAGCCTGATCAAAGAGAGCGAATACATGGATAAGGCATTGAATCTTTTCAGTGAACAAAAGAATGAAGCAGCCTCGATCATCCGGCTGACCATGGACAATGCTCACAGCCTGAAGTCTCTGAACCGCGAGTTGAGTGCACTTATCTCGCTCCTTGGTGAAAAGAACAGCCAGCTTGCCTCCGGGCTTGTGGCTGTAGCCCGGGATATCCGGTTTGATGAAATGTTCCGGACCACAATCATGCTGTGCACGGAGGCATTGGAAAACATCCGGAACGAAATTCAGGACTTTGTCATGGATATTCAGCAATCCGGGCGGGAAGGCCAGACTGCGGATACGGAACTGGTCGATGATCACTACACGATGGAAAAGGAAAGACAGATCCACCTGCAGGCAATCCTCGGTGCCAGTGTGGAAAAAGAGAATTCGCAGGAAACATTACAGGAAACATTATTCGAATATAATCAAGATCGAAACCAGCAGGACCACCGGCAGGCCGAAGACCAGCAGCGGGCCAATGGCCGGGATCAGAACGAGGGCCATATCCAGGCTCAAAACCGGCAGGAACAGGACCAGAACGAGATTCAAAGCCAATATCAAGCCGGGGAGCAGGCTCCAGGAAGTCAGGAGGAATCCCTGGGGGATAATGTGGAGCTGTTTTGAGGAAGA
The DNA here is from genome assembly GCA_040755755.1 of bacterium. Lineage (NCBI taxonomy): Bacteria > bacterium. The sequence continues at coordinate 53,298 of JBFLZW010000019.1, forward strand.
AAGGAGTCAGGAGTCAGAATTCAGAATGGAGCCTAAGAGCCTGAAGTTAAAGGGCAGGATTGCTGCTTTATTCACTTGGCTGTCGGTAGCTGACTATTGATCAGTGGCCACTGACCACTGACTACTGTTTCTCCTGACTCCTGACTTCTGACTCCTGACTCCTGACTCCTGACTCCTGGCTCCTGACTCCTGACTCCTGACTTCTGGCTCCTGACTCCTGACTCCTGACTCCTGACTCCTGACTGAAAAGAGGAGTATCCATGAATCAAGAACAAGAGCGGATCTCATTTACCAGATATATAGTCGATAACCTGACCGGTCTTTTTAGCCATGCATATTTTCAGGAAATCCTCTATCAGGAAGTAAGAAAAGCGAAAACCGGCAATTATCCTCTCTCGCTGGCTTTCTTGAACCTCAATGGCTTTTCATCTTATAACATGGCCTATGGGTATTTCCAGGGGGACTCCCTTTTAAGGATGACCGGTGAGATCATACGGCATGGCATTCGAAATACCGATATCGCCTGCCGGTACAAAGGAGACGAGTTTGCTGTCATTCTTCCGCAGATGGGCCCTCAGCAGGCACTGTCGTTGATGGATGAAATCAGGTACCGGGTGTCCCAGGGTTTAGGTCCCAAAGGAGAACAAACCATTACCCTGAGCGGAGGGATTGCCTCGTTTCCTGTCGATTGCGGTAGCGGGGATGAATTGATTATCAAGGCCCAAAAAGCTCTGTCTCAGGCAAAAATCAGGGGCAAGAATCAGTGCCATCTTTTTACGGACTCCATCAGCCTGCCGCAAGAACACCAGGCAACCATTCTTATGGTTGACGATATGAAATGTGACATCCTCTATATGGAGGAAGTTCTGGCTCCCTTGAACTATTTCTTCCTCAGAGCTTCAGATGGAATGCAGGCCCTCTCCATAGTTCAGCGTCAGAAGCCGGATTTGATCCTGATGGATGTCATGATGCCCAACATGAATGGGTATGAAGTCTGCCGCAGGTTAAAGGGAGACGAGAAGACCCGGCTTATCCCCATCATTCTGATTACCTCGCTGAACACGCTTCAGGACAAGATAACGGGAATTGAGGTCGGAGCCGACGATTACCTCCGGAAACCTTTCCAGAAAGCGGAACTGGTGGCCAGGGTTAAATCCTTATTGCGGGTAAAGTATCTCAACGATCACCTGGAAAACCAGGAAAACGTGATTTTCTCTTTAGCCAAGGCTATCGAAGCGAAAGATAAATATACGATTGGCCATAATGAGCGGGTCACTAACTACGCATTTTTGCTGGGAAAGCGGATTGCCCTGGATGACACCGGGCTCAATGCCCTGAAGGTCGGCGGTTTTCTTCATGATATCGGTAAAATCGGCGTACCGGAGTCGATATTGAATAAACCCGGCCCCCTGAACCTTTCGGAGCGGAAAGCTATTGAAAAACATCCGGAGGTCGGATTTACCATTTGCCTGCCCCTCAAGGACAGGTTGGGAGACGCCTTGTCCGTTATCCGTTATCATCATGAAAAGCTCAATGGCTCAGGCTATCCCAGTGGCCTGAGAGGGGATGTTATTCCCCTGGTGGCCAGAATCATGGCCATAGCGGATATCTATGATGCTTTGACCACTGACCGGCCCTACCGGAAACGATTAACCAGGGAAGAGGCCTTTGATATCTTGAAAAATGAAGCTGCCCGTGGATTGCTCGATCAGGAACTTGTTCGTCAATTTGAAGAGGTTATCAGCTAACCAGGAGAACCAGGGAGGAAAAACCAATGAGTCAGGCTACTATCTGCAATTCCAATCAATACCTTACCTTTACGCTGGGAAATGAGCTGTTTGCCGCGGATATTGCCAAGGTTCGTGAAGTTCTGGATTTCCCCACTATTACCAGGGTGCCGCGCATGCCCGATTTCCTCATGGGAGTCACCAACCTGCGGGACAATGTGGTGCCGGTGATCGATATGCGGCTCAAGTTCGGTATGACACCCACCGAACGAACGGTAGACACCTGCGTGGTTATTGTCGAGACAGAGCTCAGCGGAGAGCAGGTTACCATCGGCTGTCTCGCTGACTCGGTTGAGGAAGTCCTCGATCTTCCCCAGGACCAGATCGAGCCCCCTCCCAAAATAGGGCTTGGCCTCGATACGGAATTCCTGAAGGGGATGGGTAAACAGGGAGACAAATTCCTGATGATTCTGGATATGGATAAAGTGCTCTCCAGCAGTGAACTCCAGTTTGCCAGGGATGCAGCAGAGGGGACAGCGCCGCAGGGCGAGGCGGCAGGCGCTGGCGCAGGCGCTGAGTGAGGAAATACCCAGGTAGATAGGCTGGAGGTATTTAGGCAGTTAGGAAGAGACAGTTCTGGGGGGATGAGAGCTGATGGTGCGCTGGAGAGCTCTGGTAAATGGATGTGCCTGATGGGTGGGGTGCAGGAAACTTCATAAGGAGCGGAGAAACCATGTTGAAGAACGTAAAACTGGGAGTGAAAATCGTCATCAGCTTTTGTGTGATTATTGCCATTGCAATAATAATCGGCGTGGCAGGCTATCGGGGCATGAATAACGTTATGGAAGGCACGGACGAACTTGCGGATGTCTGCCTGCCCAGTGTGGAGCACATATTCCTCATGATCGAGGCACAGAAAGGGATTGCCAAGGGAGAGCTTGCATTGATCAACCGCAGGTTGGCAGATACTGAAATCCGCAGGGCTGCCTACGAAGAGATTGAAACGGCATGGAAAGAGGCCGATGAAGCCATAAAGGCCTATAACTCCCTTCCCAAATCTCAGGAAGAGGATAACCTGTGGAAACAGCTCATGCTGGAATGGGACCAGTGGAAGAGCGGTCATCTGAAGTTCATGGACTTATCACAAGCCAAGGACAAACTGGTTGCCGGGGGTGTTGATCTGAACAATTCGAAAGTGGGTGAGCTTGATAATCAGTTACTTGAGGTTTACCTTCAGAACCGGAAATCCTTTCTTTCTGTGCATGCCATGCTCGATAAACTCATTGACATAAATCTGCGGCAGGGCGAAGAAGCGTCCAAAGAAGCTGATGATGTCATGGCATCCGCTCGGAAGTACCTGATAGGGACAATGGTCATCGGCACTATTATAGCGGTCTTACTTGGGCTGTTCTTTGCCAGAAGCATTGCCGGTATAATCAAGGCACTCCTGTCCGAATCCAGCCGGTTAACCGAAGCCGCGGTCAATGGACGATTGGACGCCCGTGGAGATACTGACAGGATTAACTTCGAGTTCAGGGGGATCATCCAGGGTATCAACGATACTCTCGATGCAGTGATCAGCCCGTTGAATGTGGCTGCCGAATATATAGACCGCATCAGCAAAGGTGATATCCCGGCAAAGATTACCGACGATTACCGGGGTGATTTCAACGAGATCAAGAATAACCTCAATACAATGATCGATAACCTGACCACTTTTGCCCTCGATACCCAAAGAGTTGCCGAGCAGGTCGCATCCGCAAGCCAGCAGATGAGCTCCAGCACGCAGCAGATATCCCAGGGGGCAACCGAACAATCCTCTTCGGCCGAAGAAGTATCCTCCTCAATGGAGCAGATGGTCGCAAATATCAAGCAGAATGCCGAAAATGCCCAGCAGACCGAAAGAATCGCCCTCAAATCCGCCAATGATGCCAAAGAGAGCGGCCATGCTGTGGCTGAAACCGTGACTGCCATGAAAGATATCGCCGGCAAGATCTCGATCATCGAGGAGATAGCCCGACAGACCAACCTTCTGGCCCTCAATGCCGCCATCGAGGCAGCACGCGCCGGAGAGTACGGAAAAGGCTTTGCCGTAGTAGCCTCTGAGGTACGCAAACTGGCCGAGCGAAGCCAGATAGCGGCAGGTGAAATCGGCAAACTGTCCTCGTCGAGTGTGGAAGTGGCGGAAAGAGCCGGTGAAATGCTCGCCAAACTGGTGCCGGATATTCAAAAGACTGCGGAACTTGTCCAGGAGATCAGCTCAGCCAGCAATGAACAGAATACGGGTGCTTCCCAGATCAATAAAGCCATCCAGCAGCTCGATCAGGTGATCCAGCAGAACGCCGGAGCATCCGAGGAAATGGCTTCCACATCCGAAGAAATGGCCGCGCAGGCCGAGCAGCTTCGGAACACCGTCAATTTTTTCAAGATCGGTAATACAGCCAGGATGGGGACTGAAGGCAGGGAAAGCAATATTGGCAGTGCTTATAAAGCATCTGCCGGTTCCCATAAGCCCGGTGCCGCTCATGCACCTCATGCCAGTTTCGCTGCATATGCATCGGCTGATAATGGCAAGCACTCACCCCCCATCAGCCCCGGCACTCAGACCAATGGAAACGGTCATCATCAAGACCCTGCCGACCGTGATTTTGAGTTCGTGTAAATCGCTCATAGGCACAGAGGGGCAAGGCATAAAGTTGTCTTGCCTCTGCCCCTTTGTACCTGAGGAGATGAGGTGTTGACCTGAATTATGGCTTTTACCTACTTTTTCCGGGATATGCACACCCTGGAACTTATCGTCAGGTGCATGACCCCCTGGGCCAGGGGCCGCAGTCGCGTCCGAATCTGGGATGCAGGCTGTGCCACGGGTCAGGAAGCATATTCTCTGGCCATGATGTTTGCTGAAAACATGGGCCATTTTGCCTTCAGAAATCTCCACATAGATGCAACGGATGTAGATGGCAGCAATCTCTTCGGGGCTCTTATTTCTGAAGGTCTCTATCAAGGCAAGGAGTTGCAAAGGATGCCGAAGGCATTCTTCGACAAATACTTTCAACCTTCCGGAAAGACTGAATATTTTAAAGTCGTTGATTCTATCAGAAGCCGGGTTTGTTACCAGAAACATGATCTGCTTTCTTTGCAGCCCATCGGAGAAGACTTTAGCCTGATCTTATGCAAGAATGTGCTGCTTCATTTTCAATATGCCGAGCGGGTGGAAGTGATAAAAATGTTCCATAAGGCACTGGCACCGGGAGGTTACTTCGCAACTGAACAGACCCAGAAGCTGCCGGAGGAAGTTTCCCGCCTCTTTGAAAAGGTGACTGCCAATGCCCAGTTGTTCAGGAAGATCCCGGGGAGTAGAGAAGATTATCCCTTAACCCCTGTCGCTCATATTGGATAGTCACCACGCTTGTGCCGGACAATCAAAAAACTGCGGAATTGGTACAGGAGATCAGCTCTGCTTGTACCGAACAGAATACAGGGGCAGAACAAAAGGGAGGGAATGGCCACCATATTCACGCTGACGATGCCCTGATGGATATGGACTTTGAACCGGACAGCCGTTAATCTGTGCCGGAAGCATCAAGCAGAGGGAGGAATACAGGATCATGAGGATGCTGATTGTTGAGGATGACTTTATTTGCCGTCACATTCTTAAAGAATCTCTTGCCCCATATGGCGGTTGTGATATTGCCGTCGATGGTGATGAAGCAGTCCAGGCTTTCCGGCTCTCCTGGGAGGAAAATAAGCCATATGATCTGATCTGCATGGATATCATGATGCCAAAAGTGGATGGTATGGAAGCCCTCAGCCAGATACGGAGGCTTGAAGCTCTCATGGGAATTAAAAAACCGTCCAGGGTGAAAGTGATTATGGTTACCGCAATCGATGATGTAAATAACATGGTTAAAGCAATCAACGGGAAGGGGGCTAATTACTATATGGTTAAACCGATCAATAAAGAAAAGCTCATCAAGCTCCTGACTTCGATGAATTTCAAGTGTGGCTCATAAGACAGAAATTTACCAATGAAAAAAGACCACGGAAACAACCACAGGATTAGTAAAATTTTTATCAAACCTTTTAGCATGCTGTCATTCATCGGGGCTGTTGTCATCATCTATCTGGTAGGGCATCTCACGGCACCGATTCTGACAGTTCTCACCTTTCTCTTTATCATCCAGTATGTTATCAATCATCGTCTGTGTAATTGGATGAATAATCAATTACAGCAAGATGTTGCCGTGCTCAGGCAGGCAGAAAAAGCGCTTGAGGAATCCAAGAAGGAGTTGATTGTCCGGAACAAAATCGCTGATATTTTTCTCACTATTCCGGATGATGAAATGTATGCTGAAGTATTGCAGGTTATCCTCAACTTCATGGAAAGCAGTCTTGGATACTTCGGATATATCAACCATGATGGGGCCATTGTCTTACCCTCCCTGACCGGAGATGTCTGGGATCAGTGCCGGATGAAAAACAAAGACTTTGTTTTCCCCCGCCAGGTATGGAGGGGCATTTGGGGCAGGTCTCTCAGAGAGAAAAAGACCCTCTTTTCCAATGAACCTCTCCCTGTGCCTGAAGGGCATATCTCTATAACAAGGGTTCTGGTTGTCCCTATCATGTATCAAGGAGAGCTTATCGGTCAGATCACAGTTGCCAACAAGGGGGCCGATTATACGGCCAGGGATCAGGAACAGCTTGAAAGCATCGCCAACCAGCTGGCTCCGGTACTTCACGCAAGGATTCACAGAGACAGGCAAAACAGAGAGCGCGAGCGGATGGAGGAGGAACTTCGACAGGCGGAAATCCGCTACCGAACTCTCTTTGAACACTCGCCCGACGGGATTGTGGTTATCGACCCCCAGACCACAATGCCGTTAGAATTCAACCCTGTTGCCCACCAGCAACTGGGCTATACCCGCGAGGAGTTTGCCAGGCTGCACATTTGTGATTATGAGGCGGCTGAAGAGAGCGAGACAACCCAGGCCCATGTAAAGGCAATATTAGCCACTGGTAAGGATACTTTTGAAACTCTGCACCGTACCAAATCGGGCCAGATCCGGAATGTGCTGATTACGGTGCAGACAGTCGAGCTGTCAGGACAGCCTGTACTCTACTCTGTTTTTCGAGACATCAGCGAACGAAAGAAAATGGAGGAGGAACTTCGACAGGCGGAAATCCGCTACCGAACTCTCTTTGAAAACTCACCCGACGGCATTATAGTTGTAGACCCTGAAACCGGGCTGCCGGTTGATTTCAACGCTACTGCCCACCAGCAACTGGGCTATACCCGCGAGGAGTTTGCCAGGCTGCACGTTACTGATTTTTCTGCCTGTAAACCTGACAGGTGTCGGACCTGCAAAAAGAAAATACTGGCCAATGGGCAGGTTACCTTTGAAACCCAACACTATACCAAATCAGGCCGGACTATCGACATCCTGGTTACGGTCATACAGGTTGAGTTATCCGGCAGGTCTTTACTTTACCGGGTTTGCCGGGACATCACTGAGCAAAAGGAAATGGAGCGGGCTCTCCGGGAGAGCAGGCAGCGGAAAAAAGCCATCCTTGACAATATTCCGGATATTGCCTGGCTGAAAGATAAGGATAGCAGGTTTATTCTTGCCAATAGAGCCTTTGGTCAAACCTGCGGCGTAGATCTGGATGATTTGCCGGGGAAGACTGATCTGGATCTCTGGCCCCGGGATCTGGCTGAGAAGTACCGGGCTGACGACCGGGAAGTCATGCGGTCAGGTAAAAGAATAGTCATCGATGAGCCTCTGACAGACAAGGATGGTATAATTCACTGGATAGAGACAATCAAGACACCGATTTACAACGAACAGGGGGAAGTCATCGGTACGACCGGCATTGCCCGTAACATCACGGAACGCAAAACCGCGGAAGAAGCCCTGCATATGGCCAAGGAGGCTGCCGAGGCTGCAACCAGGGCCAAAAGTGAATTTCTGGCCAATATGTCCCATGAAATCCGCACCCCGATGAATGGCATCATCGGCATGATCGATCTTGTTTCGGACACTCAACTGACCAGTGAACAGCGGGAGTATCTGAATATGGCCAAGACTTCGGCCGATTCCCTCATGGGTCTGCTCAACGATATCCTGGATTTTTCCAAGATGGAAGCCGGACGGCTGGATCTCGAAAAGATCGACTTCGATCTTCGCACGACCCTGGAAACATCCACCGAGGCACTTGCCATTCGGGCCCATAAGAAGGGGCTGGAGCTCATCTGCCATATCAGGCAGGATGTTCCAACCATGCTGACTGGCGATCCCGGCCGTTTGCGCCAGATTCTTGTCAATCTTGTTGGAAATGCCATCAAGTTTACCGAGAAAGGCGAAGTGGTGATTGTCTGCGGTGTCGAAAGCGAAGATGCAGAATCAGTCATGCTTCATTTCTCTGTCTCGGATACCGGAATTGGCATTCCCAGGGATAAGCAGGGGATTATCTTTGAAAGCTTCCGCCAGGTTGACGGCTCTGCCACCCGGCAGTATGGGGGGACCGGCCTTGGCCTGTCCATCTGTCAGCAGTTAACGGAAATGATGGGTGGTAAAATCTGGGTGGAAAGTAAACCCGGCAAGGGGAGTACTTTCCATTTCACGGCCAGGTTCACCATGCAGTCAGACAAAAAGCCGATCGAGGCGGAATCCCGACCGGCTGACCTTCTTGATTTACCTGTTCTGATTGTGGACGATAATGAAACCAACCGCAAGATCCTGATGGAGATGGTTTCCTCCTGGGGACTTTTGCCGGGGGAGGCCAGGGATGGGAAGAGCGCTCTGGCTGAAATGGAAGCAGCGGCTTTTGCTCATAGTCCCTACCGGCTGGTTCTTCTGGATGTTCAAATGCCCGGCATGGATGGCTTTGAGGTCAGCCGCCGGATTAAAAACAACCCCGCCCTGGCCGATGCCAGAATAATTGTGCTCACTTCGCTGGGACAAAGGGGAGAGACCAAGATTTGCAGGGAATTAGGGATTTCAGCCTATCTTCTCAAGCCAATCAGACAATCGGAGCTTTTTAATGCCATCAGTCAGGTCATGGGCGGCGTAATATATGGCCAGGAGCAGGCTGCACCCTCTCTGGTTACCCGGCACACACTCCGGGAAAAGAAGAACAGGCGAAGCCTGTCGATCCTCCTGGCAGAGGATGATCCTATCAACCAAAAGGTCGCTGTCGGTATGCTGAAAAAGCAGGGTTACTTGGTTCAGGTAGCTGAAGATGGAGAAAAGGCACTGATGGTCCTCGATCATCAGCCGGTCGATCTTGTCCTGATGGATGTCCAGATGCCGGTTATGGATGGTTTTGAGGCTACCAGGGCTATCCGGGAGCGGGAAAAGCTCTCCGGTCTCCATACCCCGATTATCGCCATAACTGCTCATGCCATGAAGGGAGATAAGGACAGGTGTCTTGAAGCAGGCATGGATGGCTATATCTCGAAGCCAATCAAAATGACTGAACTTGAGCAGGAGATTGAGCGGCTTATCCCGGCCTCCGGTCTGGCCGATATCGAGGTGGAAGATGCACCCTCACCGCCAGCAAAAGTACTGGCCAGAGAGGTATTGGCCAGGAAAGTATTCGATGCTTCAAATACTCTGGTCAATCTGGATGGAGACAGGAAGCTGTTAAGAGAGGTTGTTGACCTTTTCCGGAAAAAGGCGCCGACTCAAATCCAGCAGTTGAACGAGGCTTATCTGAATGATGAAACAAGTCTTCTCGAACACCTGGCACATTCCTTGAAAGGAAGCGCCGCCAATGTCGGAGCAAACAGGCTTTCCGATGCCTCTTTCCGCCTTGAGCTTGCCGCCAGAGGAGGGGAGAGAGAAAAATTCGGCGAACTGATTCAGCGCATCGAGCAGGAAATGGAGAGTTACGAAACTTTATTGTCAGGCTTTAGCTGGGAAAGTATTCAATAACCGTCTCTTAGAACTGCCCGGAGGTATCGATCATGAAGTCATTGATTGTTGAGGATGATTTTGTAGCCCGCCGTATTTTGAAAGATATCCTTTCCGCCTATGGCCACTGTGATATAGCTATTGACGGCCAGGAAGCGGTTTGCGCCTTTCGGATGGCCTGGGAAGAGAACAGACCCTATGATCTGGTCTGCATGGATATCATGATGCCGAATATAGATGGCCACGAAGCGCTCAGACAAATCCGCGAGCTCGAAGATCTTCTCTGTATCACCAATTCACGAAAGGTAAAGGCAATTATGCTCAGCGCCCTTGACGATCCTAAAAATGTGGTCCGTGCATTTGCCAAGGGAGAAGTGTCCTCTTATCTGGTCAAGCCGATCAAAAAGCAGGACCTTGTTGCCGCAATAAGCAAGCTTGGGCTCCTTGCCTGAGATGCTCCTTATAGACAAAGAGACATCGAAAGTGGAAGCGGCTTCCAGCCCCTTGAAGAAGCGACAGGATGGCGCTTCCACTGTGGAGGCGGGTTTCTGGCGAAAGATCGCCGCTCGTATTGTCAGCAGCGGATCGGGGGACAAGTCTGCTAGGCTGCAGCGCGAGGGTATTTCCTGATTTTTCGTTTGAGCGTCTTGATCCTTTTCCTCAATCGACTCACTTTGACAGCGTCATTGGATTTACGAGCCTCGTCTTGATCTTTTCGCCGGGCCCGCATTTCCTGCTTCAAGGATTCCTTGGACCTTTTGATTTTCGCCTTCTTTTTTGCTGCGATTGCGTGCTCTTCCTCATGAATCCCCAGTACATTCATGAGGGCGTGAACCAGCTGGTCCTTTTCCATCTCATGAATGGTGCCGGAAATCTGATCCTTATACTTGAGCGCTTCATCTCTTAATTTAGTTATGGTCATCTTTTCCAAGTCTCTTTTTTCCATGTCCTGGATCCTCCTCCGTGGAAAGATTAAGAGAGTAAAGGTGAAGAGTCAAGATATGCTCAATTCCCTTCGGCATCAGATGAATATTGACGCTTATCATAGCACTTTTATGTTATTTCGTAAAGAATAACTTTCCAAATGTGCTGCACACTCACTACTCCGTCAATCCTGCTTTCCATAACTCAACAGCCGGATTCCATTTCAGAGGAAGTGGCTCAAGGTCAGGGATTTTTTTGGTGTTCCAGGCCAGGATGGTAAAAACTTCGAAGAAAAACGGCTGAACGTAGCTTTTGGTAATAAGTTCCTGGGTTGTGCAGCAGGCCTTTCGGCTTTCTTCCGGATCATTGGAGTGCAGGAAAATGGAAAAAGCTTCATCAAGCTCAGGGCTCTGATACACAGTGAACCAGAAAGGCTGACCGGTATAGTAGAAGAGAGGATAACGCACCTGCGGCCAGAGGGCCATTTCAAACTCTCTGCTGCGCATCTTTTCGGCATGTACGCCGAATTCCATAGGCTGCAATTTTACCTCTATGCCCACCATTTTCAACTGGGCCTGTATCAGGTCGGCAATTACCTCGTAAACCGGATCAAAGCTGCTCCATGACAGGGTGACTGAAAATTTCTCCCCCCCTTTCCTGATTACGCCGTCCATACTCCGGTCTTTCCATCCCGCTTCAGCCAGCAGTTGTCTGGAAGCGGATACATCACTGCGCCTTCTGCGTACCTGGGGATTGTACAGAAAATGGTTTTGGGGAACCGGGCCATTGATGCTCAGGGAGGCATCATGAATGAGGCTGTTGATTGTATGCTGATCTATGGCCAGATAGATTGCTTCCCTTACCCTGATGTCAGTGAAGGGCTCTTTCTGATAGTTCAGCACCAGAGAATGGACCGACGGATCGGGGCTGGAGAGTTTTTCCACTGCACAATGAGCGGCCCTGAGGCGGGGAACCATTTCAAGAGGCACCTTGTCAAAACAATCGAGGCCGATCAAATCGATATCACCTGCCTCAAGAGCGGCTATCCGCTCCCCGGGATCAGGGATGACCTTCAGCATAATATGAGGGATTTTCACTTCACCCTGCCAGTAATAAGGATTTTTAGCCAGCAGAATATGTCGGGCCCTGCTGTACTCGCGGATGGTATATGGCCCTGTACCGATAAATCCGGTCACTTTTTCATCCGACGATGGTTTGACCACAGGGCTTATATGCGGTGTGGCCAATTCATCCAGGAACAGGGTATATGGCTGATAGAGGTGAAAGCAAACCGTGCGCTCATCGATAATCTCTATCGAGGAGATTGCGCTCCAGCGAGTCAGGCTGGAGAGCTGAGTGAGAAATTCTTCCGGCTCTCCGTGAGCACAGGATGGAAACTTCAGGGACTTCTCGCGCTCCCTGGTGTCTCCCGGTATTGGAGGAAGAGCAATTTCGTCTAACCATTCTTTCCGGCACTGCTCTTCGGTGGACTGATGGAAGACGGCCTGTCCATTGGCGGCGATTTCCTGTTTTTTCCTTTTTTCCCGCATCTCGAAGGATTCCTTGACATGATAGGCTGTGACCCGCGTCCCATCGGAAAAGCTAATACCATCTCTGATCCTGAAGGTATAATCCCGACCATCCTCGCTCTTCTCCCACGATTGGGCGATCAAGGGGAGATATCCGCCCTTTTGATCCTGACTGATCAATGTCTCGAATACCAGACCATTGAATCCTTTGTATGACCAGATGTCCGAAACCCGCCAGTCTCTGGCAGTGCCGATAACCATAGTATCCGGAGAATGCACTTTTCCTTTCCGTAAACAGGCCAGGAAACAAAGAAGACCCATCCCAATCCCGAAAGTCAATCCCGCCAGCATCCATCTTCTGCGCATGTAAAATATCTCCCCTGCTCAACCCCAAAAAGGTAAGGCTCTTTCTGTAGCCGCTGAAAAAGATGTAAAATCCTATTTGAAATATGCAAAATTTGAGCCTGAAATGACACAACCTGCATACACAGCGAGGGGATTGGGTTTATACTGCCGGTTATCGTCCACTGCGACAGCACCCACACCATGGGGAAGCCGCTTTGGAATGCTGCGGCAAGACACCACTTTCCGCTGGCAGCGTAAAACCTATTCTGGACGGGTATAATTCCCACGCAGTGCTATATCTTCGTGCTCTTCGTGAGGCTAATTTCGAGCAAATAAAATGTATATTCAACTTAAAACGATATAATATCTTTCTTTGTATTTAACCGAAAATAGTAACTGAAAGGTGTTTTTAATCAACAACCCCTAACATATAATCAGATGAGGTGACCGTATGAGAATGAACATCCGGCGTATAATAATCATTTTATTAATTTGCACTTTTATCAACTGTCTGTGTGTAACAAATTTTGCCTGTGCTCAAGGTGCTATATTAGGGGAAACATTTGTGGAAGCGATTGATACTTTATTGTCCATAAGAGATGAATTTATCGACATTGTTGATTTTTTCAACCCCATAAGGAGCGAGTGGATGTCGAGAAATAATGAATTCATGAAGGACATTCTGGTGATAATGAAAGATATCCAGGAGAGAATACAATTGCCTCAATAAATTTACCGAAAGCAGCCATAACTCAATCCATCAGCTCTTATAAATCCCCCCTGACCTCCAGCGGGGAAAGGGGGGCACCATTCCCTGACAGGGACAGGTTTTGCCCATCGGATATTTTTAGGTTATAAAAAATTTGACAAAATAACGTATATCTTTTAAATTATATATTATATATCTTTACTAAGATATCTATAGTTTATAGATAATGCATATCGTATTTATAATATTGATTTATATTTTTTATTAAAAGCAAGGAGGTACTCCTTTCTGTATTTGAGATATTCCGATTCTGTATTTGAAATATTCCGATCCAGGAAATAATTATGCCTTTTCATAAGAAAGAGGCATCTTGGATGGAAGGAAATATATCGTTATTGTAACTCGAGGAGACAGGCTGTTGGAAAAAACCAAGAAGTAATATCTGAATTCAGGGGGGATCGGAAGGAGAATCAGCGATGCACGAAGCACCGGCAATGCAAGAAGCATTTGAAATGAGGACACCTCCCCGTAGGGACGCTGCCATTTTCAGCTTATCATGCCTGGCGGCCCTTGTTCTGATATCCACTGGCATACTCTTCTCTATACCCCGGTGGGCAGCAGCAGGAGAGCTGGCCATATACTGGCCGGGAAAACAGGGGGTGATGAGCCTTCAGGAGCAGGAGGCATGTGCCGCATATATCCACGACCATGTTGCTCAGGTAACTTCAAAGGCAGTATTTGGCGGCTTTGGGCAGAATACGATTGATTCTCTGAGAGGCTGGCTCGACAGCCACCTGAGAGACGGGAAAGCGGATATCCTGGTGGTTATTGATATCTGTCCGTCTCTGGTGTTCCGGGGCGAGGTTGACGGTTCAATGGCCGAGCGATGGATGGAGTCCGGCAATATGGTGATCTGGACAGGGTCCGAGCCTTTCGGCTGGTATATTGATCTCGATGGAGTAATACGGGATCGGGGAGCTGGTGAAAAAGGGGCAAGCCAGGTGCTCGATGTATCCTCACCCGGCCTGTGCCGGGGAGTCGGCCTTCAGGAACCAACCACGGCGGTCCGGGACTATCAGGATCCGGACGGAGATTACAATATCGCTTCCTTTGTCGAGTATGAAGCTCGACATGCCCTGTGCTACGATCAACTGCTCATCGATGCCCTGTCGTCAGACTGGCACCATGTGTCCTTCTGGCGGGTCGATGAAGTCTTTGCCGAAGACAGCGAGAGCTATCAGTCGGACAACATCATCCTGGTGAACACGGCAGGCGGTCAGTATGGCCAGTTTTACTGCCTGCCCGGATTTAACCAGGCCCGAATGAAGGTTATTACCCAGGTAATCGACAACTGGGTATCCCTGCCCTGCCGCACCCTGGTGGTTCCCACCAGCCAGTATAAAACCATCCAGGCGGCCATTGATGCAGCCCAGGCCCGTGATACGGTCCTGGTCAGGGCCGGTACCTACCGCGAGCAGCTCGTTCT
>JBFLZW010000020.1 GCA_040755755.1 bacterium
ACTTTCATCAGGACCTTGCCGGATTGGTTGTTCTCTGCGTCTCTGCGTCTCTGCGGGAGATATTTTTTTCCCTGTGTGCTTTGTGTCCTCTCTATATTATAAGCTTGGCTTATGTAAGTGCCATTCACCTTAGACTATGTAAATATTTTAATGCTGACAGGCATCCAGCCAGGTTTCCTATAAAACTTCCTTCATTTTTCATTAACTTTCTTACGGAGCCGGGTGATACGGTAGTGGATATTTTTGCGGGTTCAAACACAACAGGAGATGCAGCGGAGAGTTGCGGGAGGAATTGGATTGCCTGTGATCTCAACAGGCCCTACCTGGCAGCATCTGCCTTCCGGTTCTTTGAGGAACCTATAAAAGAAAGACACAGGGTAATTTTTATAAAGAACTCCTTGAGTCAAACGTCCTCCCTATTAACCTTCCACCAAAACGCCAGTTGAGGCTAATAAATGAATAGATTGGAATTCAGCCTACTCCGAATGGCCCTCTCCCGGCCCTTCCCGCCTTTTTGCTTAACTATTTTAAATAGTTAAGTCTCAATAGTTTATTTATCAAAAACTGCCGACTAGTATACCAGCCAATATATCAGTATAAAGGTATTCACTTATATTTTATGGTTATCAACTATGTTTATCAACGCAAGCAGTTGGTAAGGGGGGTGTTTTGCACGTATGAGACAGACAATGAGGAAATTTTTCTACCTGCTCTTTGCTCTCGAAATAGCGGCATCACTGATCAAAGTCACTCAGGCAGCCGGGCAGAGGCTGCCTGCCGGGCAGAGGCTGCCTGCCAGTCCACCATCGTCATCGGGTGTTTCTTTCACTGGCGCTGTTGATTATCCGGTTGGTAAGGACCCTCAATCGGTCATTGTGGCTGACTTTAATGGGGATGGAAAACCCGATCTGGCCACTGGTAATGAAGACTCTGACAACGTTTCAATTCTCCTTGGCAATGGGAATGGCACCTTTGCCCAGGCTGTCAGTTATTTGGCCGGGAAGGAACCCCAGTCGCTGGCCGCAGGGGATTTCAACGGCGATGGGAAGCTCGATCTGGCGGCAACCAATTATGACTCCGATCAGGTTTCCATTCTCCTTGGGACCGGCGACGGCCGGTTTGCTGCTGCGGTTCATTATCCTGCCGGATATGGCCCCCGGTCAGTCACCGTGGGGGATTTCAACAGTGATGGGAAAATTGATCTTGCCGTAGCCAATGAAGTGTCCGATAATGTTCAGATTCTTCAGGGAAGCGGTGATGGCAGTTTTACCCAGGCTGCATCCTATCCGGCAGGTAATAATCCTCACCGGATCATAACCGCGGATTTCAATAACGATGCCAAGGCGGATGTGGCCGTAGTCAACGCGAGTTCGGCTGATGTCTCCGTTTTCCTTGGAGCTGGTAATGGCACTTTTACCAAATCCGGTGCCTTTGCAGCAGGGGCTGATCCCCGCTCGATCGTTGCCGGGGATTTTAATGCGGATGGAAAAACAGACCTGGCCGTGGCCAATGAGGGTCCTGATACGGTCTCTATCCTGCTGGGGGCGGGGAATGGCACCTTTACCAAGGCTGTCGGTTATGAAGTCGGGATCGATCCTCAGTCGGTTACCACTGGAGATTTCAATAAGGACAGCAAGCTTGACCTGGCAATCGCCAATGAAGGCGGGGCTAATGTCTCTCTCCTTCAGGGGAACGGGGACGGCACCTTTACCACGGCTGCCGGTTATGCACTCGGGGGTTCTCCCTCGGCAGTCACTTCAGGTGATTTTAACCGTGACGGTCAGGCTGATCTGGCTGTGGCCAATGACAAGTATGACAGCGTATCCATTCTCTACGGCAGCGGCGATGGCAAATTCGATGCATCCATCAGCTATCAGGCCGGGGATGAACCGGAATCAATCACAGCCGTGGATTTCAACGGCGATGGAAATGAGGATCTGGCTGTAGCCAATGCGGAATCGGCCAATGTCTCGGTATTCATGAATAACGGTAACGGAACCTTTGCTGCTGCCGGTTCCTTTGCAGCCGGAGCAGGGCCCCAGTCGGTCACGGGTGCGGATCTCAACAATGACGGGCAGGTGGATCTTGCCGTAGCCAACAACAAATCCGATACTGTTTCCGTTCTCGCCGGAAATGGCAAGGGCGGCTTTGCCGCAGCAGTCAATTACCCGGTCGGGTATGGTCCCCGGGCAGTCGTTGCGGGAGATTTCAACGAGGACGGGAAAATGGACCTGGCACTGGCCAACGAGGGATCGGACGATATCGCCATACTCCTGAGTGACGGTAATAACACCTTCAGCCCGGCAACCCACTATCGGGCGGGAAATAATCCCGGATCGATCACCCTGGGAGATTTCGATGGAGACGGCAGGAAAGATCTGGCTGTCGCCAACACCAGCCCTTCTGTCGGTGAAGACTCCGGCAGCGTTTCGATCCTTCTGGGGAAGGGTGACGGCACCTTTGCCGAAGCTGTCAATTATGCAGTGGGAAAGGATCCCTGGGCTATCGTGACAGGGGATTTCAATGACGATGGAAAGGATGATCTGGCCGTAGCCAACGAGGCATCGAACAATGCTTCCATTCTCCTCGGCAAAGGTGACGGTACCTTTGCCAAAGCCGTCAACTACGGGGCGGGGGACGATCCCCAGTCGATCACCACGGGTGACTTCGATGCGGATGGAAAAGCCGATCTGGCCATAGCCAATGAGGATTCAGACGATATCTCGATCCTTCTGGGAAAAGGTGACGGCACCTTTGCCGAAGCCGTCAGCTTTCGGGCAGGGGCTGACCCCCGCTCCGTTGTGGCCGCTGATTTGAACGGAGACGGGAAAGACGATCTGGCCGTGGCCAATGAGAAGTCCGGCAATGTTTTCGTTCTCATCAATACCACCTCCGGCATAACCGTGAGCCCGGTATCCAGGCTTGAGACGAGCGAAGCAGGCGGCAGGGCGGTCCTTACCCTGGTCTTGAAATCACGACCTGCGGCCACGGTAACGATTCCTGTCACCAGCAGCGATGAGACCGAAGGGAAAGTATCGCCTGACATCCTGTCCTTCACACCCGAAGATTGGAACAGTACAAAAACCGTAACCGTAACCGGCGTTGATGACACCGCCGATGATGGTGATATGGCCTATATGGTGAACATTGGTCCGGCTGTCTCGGCTGATCCGGCATACAACGGCCTGGACCCTGACGATGTGCTGGTGATCAACAGGGACAATGACAATGCTCAGGAAAATAACAGCAATAATAATGAGGAGGAAACCAGTAGCTGTTTTATAACCTCCGCGCTCTCCGGATGGAGACGAAAATTCAGGCAGGCAGATGAGTAGGTAAAGTGAACTACTCAGGCACAAAGCACAGAGAGACAAGGGCACAACGGGGTAAAGACACAAGTGAAGGGGCAAAGTTGTATTCCCTTCATGCCTTTGCCCCTTTGCCCCTGGGTAGTTACCCTTAGAGAAGCCTTATTCCCGTATCAATAATCTCTCTGGCTAAGGGATCGTCTTTATTAAAATCTTTAGGAGAAAAGGGAATCACTTCAATTTCGCTGCTCACTGAGATCGTAATATGACGAATCTTATCTTTATCTTCTATTCTATTACCTTTAAATATTTCCGATACCAGAGCGATGTCAATATCGCTCCATTCTTTGTGGGTTCCCTTGGCATAACTCCCAAAAAGAATGGCCTCTTTTATTGGTATCTTATTCTTTCTTAAATTATTTAAATATTTATCGATCTTATTTTTTTATTTCAACAGGGATTTGAGCCATTGATAATATTCCTTTATCGTAACTACTCAGGCATAGGCAGGAGATGGTTATAGTTTTCATGATTTTTGTAGATTATCCGATAAGGTATAAAGGAGTGAGTAAGATGGGATAAACAGAGGGATAGGAAATAGCTGGAAGATAGCAT